>NZ_JBFRJQ010000006.1:0-246815 GCF_041468985.1 Shewanella sp. 10N.286.52.A9
TCGATGACTAAATCGACGGTCAATTGACCTGCCACAGCATCAATTTCACCATTATCATTTGCTGTCGCTGTATTACCAGCCGCGTCAGTAACAGAGGCTGTAACGGTAAAATCGCCTTCAGAAAGTGGAGAAGGGACTTCTACTTGGTATGTACCATCTGGGTTTACTTCAGCTTCTAGAATTTGTTCATTACCTTCACTATCCGTGACGGTAAGGGTCACAGTACTGCCAGGAGCTGCATCAGTTGAGCCTATGATTAATGGGGTATTATCACCGGTTCCTTCTGGTGCTGCGACTGTGATGGTTGGTGCAGTTGTATCAACATCACCCGTATCTTCAGCCATAGCGCCATTACCTGCTGGATCAGATACGCCAGCAACTGCAGTGTAATCTCCCTCTGCTAAAGGTTCTGGTACTTCAACTTCATAGGTTCCATCAGGAGAAACAACAGCTTCTATAATTTGTTCGGTACCTTCACTATCAGTCACTATAATTGTCACTGTAGTCCCAGGCTCTACATCCGTAGTACCTGTGATAATTGGCGTGCTATCAGATGAGTTGTCAGGTGCGTTAACCGTAATTTCAGGCGCTACGGTATCAATTGCACCTTCATCATTTGCAGTTGCTGTATTACCTGAAGGATCTGTTACAGCAGCATTGACGGTATAATCACCTTCAACTAATGGTTCAACTACATCAACTTCATAACTTCCATCAGGATTGACAATAGCTTCGAGAGTTTGCTCATTTCCTTCTGCATCGACGACTGTAACGATCACAGTACTGCCTGGTGCAGCATCTGTTGTGCCGGTAATTGTAGGGGTTGAATCAAGATTACTATCGGGTGCACTAACAGTGATAGTTGGAGCTGTGGTATCCACAGAACCATTATCATTGTCTGTAGCAGTATTGCCAGCAGGATCTGTGACTTCAGCAACAACGGTATAATCGCCTTCGGCTAAAGGATCATTGATCTCGACTTCAAAGCTACCATCTTCACTGACAATGGCTTCTAAAATTTGCTCATTACCTTCACTGTCTGTAACGACCAAAGTAACAGTGCTGCCTGGTTCAGCATCCGTAGTGCCTGAAATAAGTGGCGTGTCATCGTTACTGTTATCTGGTGCAACAACTGAAATAACAGGAGCTGTAATATCTAGGGTTGCACTATCAGAGCCTTCGGGGCTAATGTTTCCAGCTGAGTCGATAACGGTTGCCACAACTTCAATTGTGTCGCCTTCTTGCGGTGCTGGTAATGTTAAATCTACTGATCCATTATCAATATCTTCTTGAGTTAAGATGATCTCTTGACCATTAACAACCAAGGTGTCACCAGGTTGAGCACCAGTAGTTGTTAAATCTATCGTGACCGAAACTTCAGTGTTACCTGCTAATTCATCTTCACTGATAATACCGTCATTATTGGCATCAGTGTTGATAATGACGCCAGGTGCACCATCTGCAACAGGCGTAACCTCAATGGTTAGAGTTGCGGTGACGTTAGTGTTAGTCGTATAGGTGATAACTGGAACCTGACCATTCCAATCAGTATTAGGAGTAAAGGTATAACTACCATCTTCATTAAGCGTTAATACACCTTCATCTAGCGTGACAGAATCGCCCGCAGAGTAGGTTTGGCCATTAACTTCAAAACTAACGACAGTTAATACATCATCGGTGTCACTATCATTATCAAGAACATTACCTTCTGCAACAGCGTCTTCAGCGATAATGATACTGTCATTTACCACTTCAGTTGGAATGTCGTAATCTTCGGTTGATGTTGCTGTGCCTTTGGCGCCATTATCACCATAGCCATATACAATTCCGTCAATAACAGTATCAGGATCGTTTAATAAATCTTGGGCATCCACTTCCACAGAGAAGGTGCCATCAGATTGCATAATGGCTTGGTATTCCTGACCATTAATGGTCAGCATGATAATACCCGTTGTGATCGATGCATCGGCTGTAACAGTACCAGTAATTGTCACTGTACCTGTAGATTCATCTGGCGTTAATACGTTATCACCAGTAACAGGATCGATATCCAAAGTTATCGCTGTATTATCAGGCGAATCGTTATCATAAATACGCAGGGTGGCTTGGGTATCACCCAGTACGGCATTAGCCACATTAGATAGATTTATTAATGCAAATTCAGGACTATCTTCAACAATTAAATCATCGGTAATAGGTACTGTAATATAGGCAGTCGTTTCACCAGGAAGGAAAGTGACAGTTCCACTTACGTTAGTAAAATCTTCACCGAACAATGCTGTCAGCTCTTCAGAGCTATAATCCAAGGTAATGGTTTCAGTGCTAGGTTCACTTAACGTTAATGTGAACAGGGCAAATTCCATGCCCTCAACAACTACAGCGTAATCAATATCGACGACAGGTAAGTCAGAGCCTTCTCCATCATTATCAATAATGGCAAATTCTAATTCTTCATCATAAACATTCTCGCCACTAACAATGGCGTTGAAATACTCAGTGGGTTCGATTATTGCGTCATCAAAAATCGGCACGCGGATCATGACACTGTCACTACCCGCTGCGAGTGTGAACCCAAAGATAGGGCGTGCTAAGTCACCACTCGTATCGATTCCTGTTACAGTCATTGTCTGCCAGGTTAAGCCACCATCATTGGAATACTCTAGAGGGACTAAATAATCATCAGCATACTCAGCGATAGGGTAACCAAGCTGTTCGCTTAATAGCTCACTGGTAAATGTAATCGATAAGGCTTGATCATCTTCAAAGGTCAATTCACTGTTTAAGGTAAATTGGTTAAAACCTACATCCTCTAATACATCGGGAATATCAGCTGATAAGTGTGATTTGTACTGATCTTGCGTAGACGAGGTAACGTCTTTAAATACCGTCCAATCTTCAACGCGGTAATCAATACTGAGTCCCTCAAGATCATATTGATCAATGCCTTCATTCAAGATAATGGCGTAGTTACCATCACCTAAATCCTGCAATGTTCCGATATTTTCAAAAGCGGCGCTCAGTCTAACATTAGTGACGAGTAAGTTTTGATCGACAACTTGCTGCCCAACAGCACCTTCAAGCAAATCATTGACAGAAAAAGTTATTTGGCCATCTAGCTCGTTGTAGTTATAGGTTACTAAGCCACCTGGCACATCGAGCACATCAACAGTACGAGCATCATGCTCATCAGGTGCTCTGTCACCTGCAAGCTCATCAATAGTACCTGCAACATGCTCCATTGCGATGGTTTCAAATAGGTTTTGTTCGTTTTCTTGGCGTTCGGTATCACGGGTAAAGATGATGCCAAGTTCAGCCAAAACTTGAGAAATCATTTCTTTACCAGCAGTCGCGATATTTAAAGGCTGGCCTGTTGTTGGGTCGATGTAGTTTGCTAAGGCTTCATGAACAGAAAGAAGAATATTGATATTGGTGGCATAGCTATCTTCAATATTAACTAAGCTGTTGGTATTTAACACACCATCATCAACACCATCGGATAAATCATTGTCCAAGGCTTGAAGAAAAATAGCCATGTTCTCAACATAATCCATGTTGGTATCAGACAATAACGTGCCAGCAATATCTTGTAAGAATAGAATGTCGCCCTGAATTACATCTGCACTAAAGGTCGCAATTGTTACGCCACCCACCATGAAGGTGATGGTATCACCAGGCAAGTAAGCAAACGAGCCAGGAGCACCGAAGTCTCCCGTAAAGCCCGATAAACCAGAAGAGGTAGTAAATGACACACCGTTGACAAAGTTATCGGTGAATTGAGCAACATTGAAATTATTGTTGTTTAATGCGTTAACGCCTTCATCACCTAACGACAGGTTGGCAGTTAATGTTTCAGGAGCATCGAAAGACGTATTAAAACCAGCAGTGGCAATGGTTTCGGCACCATCACGGGCAAGAGAAGCAAAGTCACTGCCACCTTCGTTACCAGATGCTTCACCCGCTGCGGTCTCTGGTAATTCTTCAGTAGGGTCTTCACCCGAAAGAATTAACGCTTGTAGCGCTTCAATCTCAGCTAATTCTTCTGGGCTCATATCTGTTGAAAATTGAGCCACTGCATCATCAGTGACGCTAGGGTCAGCTTGTTCAGCAATAAGCTCATCACCGTTTAGCACTGTGCCGTCATCAAAAGTGACAACAAATGCTAAATCGCTCGCAAATTGGAGTTCTGCACCAGCAGGAATTTGTTCCCCTGGAAGAATATTTTTGGATTGCCCATTTAACGTGAGAGTGATCTCGCCGTTGGCTGAACTTAAGACACCATTTTTAGTCGTTACAACAGAACTCATATTTAGCTCCAAACCCTATTTTAGCAATGTATTTACATTCGATGCATAAAAAATCACATTGCTATATTTGTCGTTATTTAATTAGCGAGAAAGATTAACCGCAATATAACAATTTTAGCGTTATAAGTATGCTTGGTCAATTTTTTGGCGTGGCCTTAAATGCCTTTAAGATAATGAAAATGTTTTAAAATTAAGATTTACTTAGTAAATCAATGCAACTAAGTCATTATGCGGAAATGTGAAGTTTTTAATAACAAAGTGCTAAAAACTGGAATTTACAAGTGTAGTTCATTTTTTATACGATTTAAACTGGCGTTTAGTTTACAAAATAGATAAAAAAACCTGCCAATTGGCAGGTTTTTAAATAGTTAATTATTCGATTTAATGAATATTAGTCAGAACAATTAGCTGCTTTACGGTAGCTTTGTAATGCAGCAGCATTTTTGCCTAATTGCTCCTGCGCTTGGGCTAATGCTAAAAAGTACTCACGCTTAGGTGATATCTGGCAAACACTATGCCAATGATTTTTAACGACTTTAATATCACGTTTTTGTTGAGCTAATTTTGCTAAACAAATTTGATAATCAACATCATGTTCATGACTTTGCTCAAATCGAGCTAATAATTTTCTAATATCTTCATCATCCGCATCGATTATTTTGGGGATGTCAGCTAAAAGTGCTGGATGAAGATCAGTCTTTAAGCTTTTATTGATGATTTTTATGGCGTCTTTTTTACGATTATATTGGCACAGGCCGCGAGCGTAGATACTAATAAGGTGTGGTTGATTACGTTCCGTTTTACTTAGCCAATGCCAGCACTTTTCTAGCTCTTGTTCGCCATGTTGAGACGCTGCCGTTAATAATGCCGTATTGGTTGTGTGTTCAACCTCTTCATACTGCTTTTCACTAATAATCTGACGTTTTTTAATCGCCGGTAATAAGATTTTAAGTGCTTGCCAATCATCTTGAAGTTGATAAAGGTCAAGGGCTAGTTTTAATACAGGTGATTTACTTTTACTGGTTGGATTTAATGCATCAAGCTCAGCTCTTGCTTCAGTCAGCTTTCCTTGCTGAATTAGATACCTTGTTTTTGAGGTTTTAACGGCGGTTTTAGCCAAAGGGTCTTTTGCAGCCTCTGCTAAGTATTTATCTCGGCTATCAGTGTTTTTTTGATGATGTGCAGCTCTTGCCGCTGCAAATAAATTGAGCGCAGGCAGCTCCCCTTTAGCAGCACCTTTTGCCATGGCTTTTTCTGCACTAGGCCAATCTTCTTCTGCTAATGCTAACGCGCCTTGAAGCGTGTGCTTCTTCGCAGCTTCTTTACGCCAACGTTCTGGTAAGTAACGGCTATTGATAACAATATTAAGCAAAAATATGATGAGCCATTCAGTTAATTGGAGCGCGCAATAAAAGAGCACTAACCCTAATAAACCAAAGACTAAGCTGGTTTCTATTTGATACTCGCCCGCCGCAATATAGATATAGCCAATATTGCCAATAATGAATGGGCTAATGCAGAAGCCGATTAAAATGATGATGACATAAGCAAGAATTTTAATCATAGCTGTGGTTCCTCTGCTGGAACCAATGAACCATAAGTGATTAATTGCTGTAGTAACCGGGTCGATTCAAAGTTGGTGTGTTTCACTTGGTCAATTTTAACTGTAATTAACGCATCAAGTGCCGTCATGGTGTCTTGAGTTAAGTCTTCATCTAAATCGAAATACTGTTGAATCCATGTGCGAGCAAAGCCGATCGATTGACGATAATTTACTTCATCATGTTGATACAGAGCCAACTGAGCCTGCAGTAATTTATTTCTAATATTTTCAATTAAATACCATTGTTGATCTGGTGCTAATAACGGCTCTATATCTGTTGTACGTTTACGGATGGTAATAAAGCCGTCAGTAACTGAATGCCATGTTTTAGCAAGATTACTTTGCCAGTCATCTAACGAGTCTGTAATGACGTGTTGTTCTGCTAAGTCTTCAGCTGACTGCGCTTTGGCACGGTTTAGCGGCAAGCTGTCTAACTGATTTAAAATACCATCAATCGTATAGATGGTACCGGCAACATCTGTTGTTTTAATGGCATTCGTTTGAGCTAAATCGTGGGCTAATGCACGTCGAATAGGTAACAAAGCAGGGTCTTTCATTGCTTCAATACGATCATCGGCAGACTTTAGCAATCCGGCTGCAGTTTTAGGGTCATTCTCTAACCATAATTTACGTCCTGCCATTCTCACCAAGTATTCAGCTTCAGATGCCATCCAATGGTTTGGATTTCGTTGAGCTAAGGTTGCAACTCGCTCTTGAAGTTGTTGGTGTGATTTTGCTAACTGATTTTGTTGTTGGTAGGCCAAGGTATCGTTTTGTTGCTGTACTTCTAATTCTGCAATACGACGCTTAGGTTCAATTAACGCTTCAGTCACTTCATTACTGATAGCTTGTGTTTGTTGATACTGAGTTTGTAACTCAATTTTCTGACTTTCGAGTTCAATCAACAATAAATAGCTTATGCCAATGCCTGCAAGAGCGATAATCAGGCAGAGTAAAATACTTAATCTTACCCACCATGAACTCTTATTGTGTTTCGGTTTATCGCTTGGCGCATCAGAATGTATTGAAGATGGCACTTTGTTCGTAGGCAAGTCTGTTGAGTCAGCATCAGTGTGAGAACTAGTTTGATTTTCAGTAACAGAATTGACTTCATTTACAGATTCTGAAGGTGCTTCATTATTTTCTGGAGTAGACGTTGAAGCTTGCTTTTTGTGTTCCATGAGCTGTCCTTGAGTAACTAATTGCGGTTAACAATTAGTGCGACCATTTACTGCGCGACAAAAATGTAGAGTGATAGGGTACAAGTTTGGCAGCATTATACAATATGGCAAATAAGCAAGTTTACTTTATTGTTTAAATAGATAACGCTCGTAAAACAGCTTCAGTGTTCGCGCCGTTAGCATTGGTGACGTGATGAATACCTGCCGTTTTAGCCCTTTGTTCCACTCGATGACTAGGTACTATGATATGACATGATTGCAACCATGCAAATAACTCTTTTGGAACAAGTTTAATTAGATTATCTAGGACTTCGCCACTGGTCACGACGATAGTGTCTATTTGGGCGCTTGCCCAATAGTTGCAAATGTATTGTGAATCGAGTTGTGGCGTGACTCGCTGGTAAACTTCCCAATAGCTGACACTTGCCTGTCTTAAGCTAAGTTGTTCGGCGATGGTTTCTCTACCGCCAAAGCCTCTAATGATGACGACTTGTTGTTGAGCGATATCGCTTAACGAGGTTAGCGATAATAATCCTTCACTATCTTGGCTTTCTTCTGGTGCGGTTTCAGCAAATACACCGAGCTCGGCCAGTGCCGCAGCTGTCGCTTTTCCAACAGCGTAATATCGACTTGCAGGAAAATGGTTATTAAGCATTTCTGCTGCGTACTTTACCGCATTGGTACTGATAAAAATGATGGCATCAGCATCAGAAAGTTGCTGATGAGAGAAAGGATGTTGAGTTGGAGCAACTGCTAACAAAGGAGTGACAATATAGTCCACTCCTTTTGCATTGAGCTGTTCTATCATTGCTTGATTGCGCCCCTCAGGGCGCGTTAACAAGACTTTCATGTAAGCTTTCGCCTAATTACTTGTTGTAAACAGCATCTAAAATAGTTTTAGCGCCACGGCTAAGTAAGTCATCAGCCAGTGCTTCACCTAAAGCGACCGCATCCGTTTTAGGACCAGATACAGCACCTTCAATGACTTGGCTGCCATCAGGGTTACCCACTAAACCACGTAAGCTTAATGTATCACCTTCGATTTCAGCGTAAGCACCAATAGGTACCTGACAACCACCTTCAAGGCGGGTATTCATAGCACGCTCGGCAAATACACGGTAACGCGTCTCAAGATGTTCTAGTGGAGCGAGTAATGCTTTAACACGCTCATCATCAGTACGACATTCAATTCCTACAGCGCCTTGACCATTTGCTGGAAGTGAATCTTCTGCTGAGATAAAGCTTGCAATACGTTCATCCAGTTTAAGGCGAATTAAGCCCGCAGCAGCAAGAATAATGGCATCGTAATCACCGCTATCTAACTTAGCTAGACGTGTTCCGACATTACCACGTAAGTCTTTAATCACTAGATCAGGACGAGCGGCACGGATCTGACATTGACGACGTAGGCTTGATGTACCCACTACAGCGCCTTGAGGTAATTCAGCAATGGTTTTGTATGTATTAGATACAAATGCATCACGAGGATCTTCACGCTCACAAATCACTTGCAAACCTAAGCCTTCAGGAAAATCTACCGGTACATCTTTCATTGAATGAACAGCGATGTCTGCACGGTCTTCAAGCATGGCAACTTCCAGCTCTTTTACAAATAACCCTTTACCACCCACTTTAGCCAGAGGCGTATCTAAAATAACGTCTCCTTTAGTGCTCATTGGTAATAACTCAACCGTTAAATCAGAATGAATGCGTTCAAGCTCTGCTTTTACGAATTCAGCTTGCCACATAGCCAGTGGACTTTTACGAGTAGCGATACGAATAACATTTTGAGACATGCCAGAGAGTTCCATCAATAGACTTAATTGCGTCAATGCTAACATTGCCATCGAGCTTATGTAACAAACTGATAGTGATTGTTTGACCTATGCACATAAAATTTTTGTGACGCAGATCTCATTTGCTGGCGTAATTATCCAAAAGTGATAATATGATCATGTTGTTGCTAATTAATTGAGCGCTAATATTGCAAGCAATTGCTTGTCAAATTGGTATCAAAACGATAGTAGATGGTTGCACAGGGATGGAAGCCTTGATTGAAAACAGTTGTCGGCCAGTCAAAATAGCTAATCGATTAAACCTTGTTCGTTACGAACGAGTCAAATCGTTATTGTCACCAAAACAGCAACGCTTATTCGATTTGATTCCTTACCTCATACACCATCACCATCCCCAATTACCCGGTGGCACCTCTGCATTAACCCCATTTGGCGTGAGCGACTTTGCAACCCTTCCAGAAGTCGTGCTCGCGTGTGAAGTATTTGATTTACCCTTTATTGAAACCAACAATAACCAACCAAGTGCCTTCGAAGGTGTTTACTCTATGGGGAGTACTGCCAGTTTTGGCCAGAACCCCAAAAGTGATGTTGATGTATGGTTGGTCTATAAGTCGAGCCTTGGCAATGCTGACTTAGCCCTTATCGCAGACAAAACGGCGGCATTAACGGAGTGGTTTGCTTCATTTGATTTTGAAGTGAATTTTTACTTAGTGCATCCGTTGCAGTTTCGAGAGTGCAGTGCATTTGATAACTGTTTTAGTTCACTCGGTGAAGAGCACAGTGGTAGTACGCAGCACTGGTTATTACTAGAAGAGTTTTATCGTTCGCACATTCGCCTAGCGGGTAAACCAGTGGGGTGGTGGCCTGAAGCTTTAAAAGAACCATCGGTGTTGCATTTAGGTGACGTAAGGTCAATGCCTGCGACTGAGTACTTTGGCGCTTCATTGTGGCAACTGTATAAGGGGTTGAATAAACCTCACAAAGCGCTACTTAAAGTACTGCTACTTGAAACTTATGCGGCGGACTATCCCAAATCTTATTTTATAACTGAACAAATTTGGGAGCAGTGTCTACGTGATGATTTTTCTGATTCGAATGACGCCTATTTGATTCTGTATCAACGTATCGAAAGCTATTTATTAAAACAAAAAGACATTCGTCGATTAGAGATTGTTAGACGTTGTTTTTACCTAAAATGCGGAGTTAATTTAACCAATGCATGTGTAGGACAAGATTGGCGCCGAGATAAGATGCAGCAACTTGTTGAGCAATGGCATTGGCCATCAAGCTTATTAGAAACCCTAGATAATAGTCAAAACTGGCATTCAGGCCAGCTAAAGTGGTTCAATAAACAATTAAATGAACTCTTATTGAAAAGCTATAAAACACTACTTGAATTTGCCTCTAAGCAAGCGTTAAGCGATCGCTTTAGAGTTGAAGAGTTAGGGATGTTAGCTCGTAAGTTACATACCTATTTTAGTGATGATGAACATCAACTGCTGCCATTAAATAAGTTGTGGAGTCACTCGGTATTCGAGCCGAACATGACCATCATTCACAGCATTAAAGAATCCCGTTATTACCTTTATCGTAAACCACTGAAGTCGGGTCAACTGTTAGGCGAAACCTCAATCATTAAAGCGGATACTCCAACGGCCCTTATTGCTTGGGCGGTGATGAATGATGTGTCCAGAAGCACCACTCGTTGGCAAGAATATGGCCGTAAGAAACACCGTTCAGCGTTGCTAACACAACTATCGGCTCATTTAGTGCCACTACTAAACCATAATAATAAAGTCTCAAAAGCTGAATTATGCCAACCTTTTTTCTATAAGAAACTGATTGTGGTGGCTAACGTTGATGGTGACCCTACGCTAAAATGGCAAGGTCAGGAAATCATGGTGGATTACATGAATGGCAATGTTTTTTCTTTAGGGAAAAAGCAGCAAAACATGTTGTCGACTCTGGATGTGATTTCACTGAATAGTTGGGGCGAGCGGCAATGTCATCGCTTTAAAGGCGAGCAAGGCTTATTAGAAGCGCTGTCTTTTGTGGCGCTGGGGCTAAAAGCAACGCCTGAACAAGTCGACATCGAAGTGTTGGTGTGTGCCGAGCGATTAAAGAAGCAAATTCATGATGCACTGTTTAATATTTTTAATCAGTGCGTTAAATATTGCCATGAAGCAAGATCATCGTCGGCAATGATGCACCCAATAAAATTATCCAATAAGCGCTACGGTTTGTATTTTAACTCTATGGGTCTCGTCTATAAGGTGTTGACGGGCGATGAGGTTAAAGTTGCTCCAGTCAAAGTTGAACGTTATAAAAAAGCGCAGTTAAATGCCCCTGTAGCTGTTATTAAGTCTGATCCTTTTCGCAGTATTCCCAGCATTATTAAGCTGTATATCTCAAAAGGGGCAAAACAGTACTTTTTAAGGCAGCGACCCGATGTTCTTGATGTGTTTATTATTGATGAAACCAATCGGCTCACAAAGCGTGAATATGAAGATGTGTCGATGAAAGAATTAGTTGAGAAAGAAAGCCATAGTTTTGCTTTTGAGCGAGATGCCTCTTCATTGCATTATTTCAATGTGCCACAGTTTTTTAAATTAGAACGAATTGATGGCGAGTTGAGTGTGGTGCCATTTGGCGTAGAAATGAATGAACTGAGCTCAGATATTTAAGCTCAGTTCACCTCATTGATAAATTAGCGCTTAAATTGACAAAGCAATGCCGCTTTGTTTTTTAATTGACTCAATAACAAATGGCATAAATACATTATCGTTACGTTCATCAAACCATTTACCATCAACAAGCGCAAAGTGGTAGCCACCAAATCGCGTCGCAATCCATAACTCATGTAAAGGCTCTTGTTTATTGATGACAATTTGCGAACCGTCTTCAAACTCTAGTTGCAACACGTTGCCACTCGCATTGATATCCACATCAGCATCTTGCTCATCAATTGCTGTTTCTATGGCGTTTTCTATCTTGCTAAACATTTCATCTGCCAACTGATGAAATTCAGTATCTGTCATAGCCATGTATTTCAATCCTTGTGCTTTCTAGGTTATGAATGCGATTATAAGGCTATAACTCCCCAGATGCATAGATGTTGAGAAAAATGAGACTGTTTTTATTAGTAATGCTTGTTAGCCTATTCACTATAGGTTGCGGACAAAAAGGCCCTTTATATAAATCTTCTGAAGTGGAAACGAATCAGCAAGAGCGAAAACCGCAAGAGCCTACTACTGAATCAACCCAACAACAGTCTCTCGAGCAAACTCAAGAGCCGACACAAAATAAATAAGATTTACAAGGAAACGCATTTTGGACCATTTTACATATCAACAGGATAGTTTATTTGCTGAAGGTTGTTCTGTTGCTGAACTTGCTAAAACTCACGGCACACCACTATATATCTACTCTAGAGCGACGTTAGAGCGTCATTGGAATGCATTTAACAATGCCGTGGCTAATCATCCCCATCTTATTTGTTATGCGGTAAAAGCCAACTCTAATCTGGCGGTGTTAAATGTACTTGCTAGGCTTGGCAGTGGTTTTGATATTGTCTCTGGTGGTGAATTAGCTCGTGTTATCGCTGCTGGCGGCGACCCGAAAAAAGTTGTTTTCTCGGGTGTGGGTAAAACCATTGCTGAAATGGAACAAGCTTTAAACATTGGTATTTATTGTTTCAATGTAGAATCAAGCGCAGAGCTTGAGTTGCTCAATGACGTGGCTGGTAAATTAGGTAAAGTCGCGCCGATATCGTTGCGAGTTAATCCCGATGTCGATGCAGGGACTCATCCATACATTTCGACTGGGCTTAAAGAAAACAAGTTTGGTATTGCAATGGATGAAGCTGAGCAAGTGTTCGCACGTGCGCAAGCACTCCCTCATTTAGCGATCAAAGGGGTCGATTGTCATATTGGCTCTCAGCTTACAGAAATGCAGCCATTCTTAGATGCGATGGATAGAATGTTAGCGTTAATTGACCGTCTTGCAGTTAATGGCATCGAAATTAAACATTTTGATGTTGGCGGCGGCTTAGGCGTGCCTTATGATGATGAAACACCGCCACATCCTGACGTATATGCTGCCGCATTACTTGAACGTCTAGGTGACAGACCACTTAAATTAATTTTTGAACCTGGGCGTGCGATTGCGGCTAATGCAGGTATATTTGTCACTGAAGTGCTTTCTTTGAAAGAAAATAGCGATAAGCGCTTTGCTATTGTTGATGGCGCGATGAACGATCTTATTCGCCCATCACTTTATAGCGCTTGGCAAAATATTATTCCTGTTCAGCTCACTTCTGCACCAAGCTATGAGTATGATGTCGTAGGTCCTGTATGTGAAACAGGTGACTTTTTGGGGAAAAACCGCCAGCTTAATGTTCAGGCTGGAGATTTACTCGCCGTTCGCTCAAGTGGTGCATATGGGTTTGTCATGGCATCAAATTACAATTCTCGCCCTAGAGTTGCTGAAGTCATGGTTGACCAAGACCAGCATCAAGTCATACGCGAGCGTGAAAAATTAGAGCAATTATGGCAAGGTGAGCACTTACTACCTTAAACTAGTGAAATCAGTTAATTTTTTAGTTCGATAAAGGAAATTCTTTTGATCCAATTCACCAAGATGCATGGGCTGGGTAATGATTTTATGGTGGTTGATGGCGTAACACAGAATGTGTTTTTTTCGCCTGATCAAATTCGCCGTTTAGCCGACCGAAATTTCGGTATTGGCTTTGATCAACTTTTATTAGTTGAGCCTCCGTATGATCCTGATTTAGATTTTCATTATCGAATCTTTAACGCTGATGGCGGTGAAGTGGAACAGTGTGGCAATGGTGCACGCTGTTTTGCCCGCTTTGTACGTAATAAAGGGCTAATTAATAAGTATAAAATTCGTGTCAGTACCAGCTCTGGTAAAATGACACTGCGGCTTGAACGTGATGGAAATGTGACGGTTAATATGGGTGTTCCGGTGACTGAACCAGGGAAAATCCCATTTAGAGCTAAACGTCCTGAGAAAACCTATTTACTGCAAACCCCTAAGCAAACATTTTTATGTGGCGCAATCTCGATGGGCAACCCTCATTGCGTACTCGAAGTCGATAATGTTGACACCGCCGATGTAGAAGAGATTGGCCAAATGCTGACAAAGCATGAACGTTTCCCGAAAGGCGTGAATGTTGGCTTTATGCAAGTGGTTGATCGTGGCCACATAAAATTAAGAGTGTATGAACGTGGCGCAGCAGAAACATTAGCTTGCGGCACTGGCGCATGCGCTGCCGTGGCTATCGGTATTTTACAGAATAAGTTAGATAGACAGGTCAAAGTTGACCTGCCTGGAGGTCGCCTTACCATTAATTGGGAAGGAGAAGGGAAACCATTGTGGATGACTGGACCTGCTGAACATGTATTTGATGGACAAATTCAGTTATGAACGATGTAACCCGTACTAAAAAACTTCTCGAAGACAATGCTGAATCTGCCGCATTACTTGGCACAGAATTACCATTAGAAGCTATGCCAATTGATGAATTGATGATCCGCGAATACTTGCTTGATAATCCAGAGTTTTTCAATCGTTACCCTGAATTATTACTGGCAATGCGTGTCTCTCACCATGAGCGTGGTACGGTTTCTTTAGTCGAGAAACGCCAAGATTTATTGCGTTCTCGAGTCACGCAATTAGAAGAAGAAATTACGTCATTAATGAAAATTGCCACTGAAAACGAAAAGATTTTCAGGTTCAACAGTGCGTTATCGCTGAGTATTTTAAAGTGCGAAGATCTAGGTGAGTTAAGGCAAGTATTGTCTGAGCAGCTAAAAGGGCAGTTTGGATTCACTCATGTTCGTTTAATTACGGTTCACGATATCGACAGTGAATTAGCAAATATTTGGCGTCAACGTATCCAACAAGGTTTTTATTTTGGCCGCCTGACTCAATCTGAATCAAAACGTTTGTTTGGCAGTGAAGTGGGCTCCGTTGCATTAACTAAACTGTCTGATGAAAATGGTCAGGTGATTTTTGGTGTAGCGTCAGCTGATGCTGCTCATTTTCATCCTGAAATGGATCATTTGTTTTTTAAACAAATCAGAGATTTGCTTGATCATATGCTGCCAAAGTTTTAAAGCAGTCCCTTATGATTATAGGGGCACCCCCGTGTTTGTTTGGATAAACGCTATAAAAAGAATGGAGGTAGCATAATGGCACAACAACCGAGTTGGTTAGCCAGTTTTGAACGTTACCTTCACTCTGAAAGACAGTTGTCTCCTCATACCATTAGAAATTACCGTTACGAACTTGTGCGAGCAGGTGAGATTCTTTTTAAACAGCCTCAAGGGACGTCATTAGAGGCATTTGATGACGGCTGGTTAACTGTCTCCAGAGACGAGCTTCAACGAGTAATATCATCTTTGCATCGCAAAGGATTAAGCCCACGCTCTTTATCATTGTGTTTATCATCACTTAAACAATTTTTTGAGTTTCTTGTTCGTGAACAAGTGATAAAAACCAATCCAGCTAAAACATTACATGCTCCTAAACAGGCTAAGCCCTTACCTAAGAACATGGATTTAGACGCCGTCAGCCATTTATTGGATATTGATGCTGATGACCCGTTAAGTAAACGGGATAAAGCCATTATGGAATTGTTTTATTCCAGTGGCTTACGTTTAGCTGAACTTGCAAGTTTAAATGTGGCAGATATCGATTTAAGCCAAAACGAAGTCAAAGTGATGGGTAAAGGCAGTAAGCAGCGCGTGGTGCCGATAGGCAAAATGGCGCTAGCTGCAATCAATGTTTGGTGCGAGTGTCGTCATGATTTGGTCAAAGCTGACACTGGTGATGCTTTGTTTGTTAGTCAGCAAGGCAAGCGATTGTCCCATCGCAGCATCCAACTCAGAATGAAAAAATGGGGCCAAACACAATCTTTATCGGCAAAAGTTCACCCTCATAAATTGCGACATTCCTTTGCAACGCATATGCTTGAATCAAGTGCAGATTTACGAGCCGTGCAAGAACTATTAGGGCACGCTAACTTATCTACTACCCAAATCTATACCAGCCTTGATTTTCAGCATTTAGCGAAGGTTTATGATGGAGCTCACCCTAGGGCAAAAAAAGCTAAGGAGAAATAATGAAACAATATTTGCGACTTAGGCCTTTTAAGGCAATCAGTTTTGACTTAGATGACACCTTGTACCATAACGCCCCCCACATTATTAAAGCAGAATCCGCATTATCATTGTTCATGCAAGAGCACTTTAACGTCCCTGAAGGTTGGGGAATTACTCAGTGGCGAGAACTGAAATCGCAAGTGATAGCTGGCCATGAAGAGCTAGCCCATGATACGACAGCTGCAAGGTATGAAGTGCTACGTAAGGCGCTCATTCAATGGGATTACACTGAGCTAGAAGCCAGCCAAGGTGCGCAACAAGGTTTGGAATGTTTTCGTTTCCATCGTAGTGATTTTAAAGTAGACGACAGTGTTATCACTCTACTGGCAGAGTTAGGGGATCATTATCCGCTGATTGGGATCACCAATGGTAATGTCGATGCTAGTCGTGTTGGGTTAGATGACGTGCTCAAGTTTGTTGTGCATCCCGGACACGGTGTGAAGATGAAGCCATACAGTGATTTATTCGATTTGAGTTGCCAACATCTTGAGATACTACATGGGGATTTATTGCATATTGGCGATCATCCAATTAGCGATGTTTTGGGCGCTCGTGCAGCTGGTTGTCAAAGCTTGTGGTTAAATCTGAATCCAAATGAGCAAGGTCAGGCTCGACACATTTTACCTCATATTGAAATTGAGCAGTTACAAGAAATAAGAAAATTAATTTAATAATTTTAATTAGTTACCTATATTATCGCTTAAGTTAACTAATATGTTTATGGATAAATCATAATCAATATTGTGCGGTCAACGAGGTTTCTGACTCTTTTTATTCCAAATCTGACATTGTGTGGGTAAACCTCATAGTGTTTTATCATTGTTTCGCTTACACTTGCACGTTACAGGTGTTACCAATTCACCTAATTGTTAATAACTTCATACAGGTTATCGCCTAAGCGCTCATGTTAAGTTTTTATCGTAAGCTAAAAACCATCATCACTATGTCTCCAGCTATGCTGGCGCGGGTTTTGTTGATCATGATTTTTGCGATGCAATCCGTGGCAGCGATGTCAGACAACTGTGCGCTAGAGCATCAGGATTGTGGCAATAGTTCAGACGATAACAGTAAGGGTCAAGTAACTGAATTAGCAGTTATTAATCATGATGCTCTTGATATAGATAATCCTCTTGGCTACAGCGATACAGAGTTGTGTGATGATGGCACTGTTGTTATTCATGTTGATGATGATTGTGCCGAGTGTACTGATAATTGCTGCTCTTGTTGCATGACCTTGATGCATCCTACAAACACAATAGCAAATGAACTAGTTCATTCTGATTATGTGGCATTTACGTTTACTTCTACTGCCGCTGAATCCCCATACTTTAGCTTTTTACGACCTCCTCAAGCCTAACCTTTTAATCAAAAATATTATTCTAGTGAGCAAATTTAACCCTTAAATTTGCTCAAGCCTACTGCGTTTTCCTATGACTTAGGAACACTCAGCTAGGGTTATCTTTTGTATTAAATCGAGGCTTATCTTTGATGTTTTATAATACAAGTCGCTTTAAACAGCGTGCTGTGCTGTTTCCTATTTTGTGTTGCAGCTTACTTGGCTTGTCGGTGTTATTACCCGTAACAGTCTATGCTGAACCGAGTGCAGCACCTGAAAAATTGACGTTACAAACCGTAATAGAGCGAGTTCAATTACAGCATCCTTCGCTGAAGGTTTTTCAATTTAGACAACAAGCATTAGATGGTGAAGCGCAAACTCAGGCGTTAGCACCAGGGCTCGAGTTAGGTTTCGAACTTGAGAATGTCGCTGGAACAGGCGAATTCCAAGGTATCGAGAGTGCTGAAATGACAGTGTCCTTATCGTCTGTCATCGAGCTAGGCGATAAACTGGATGCGCGTTCAGACATAGTGACTAAAAAACATGCCTTACTTGATGCCGAACAGAAAATTGCAGGCTTAGGTATTCTTGCTGAAGCAACGCGTCGCTACATTGATGTGTTAGCTGCGCAATCAAGATTACAACTTGCTGACGATGCACTTGCACTGGCAGAAGAAACATTAACCGTTGTTGAGCTTAGAGCTCAAACAGGTTTGACGCCAGATGCTGAAGTGAAACGAGCGCAAGCCGCTGTGTTTAATAACCAATTAGTTGCCGAAACACAGTTGCATCAACTTGAGTACGCTAAGTTAGCACTCAGTATGATGTGGGGTGAATCTCAGGTGAATTATGCCAGCCTCGAAGGCAGTTTATTTGAGTTTACCGATGACGTGGCATTAACGCCGTTATTTGAAAAAGTGAAATACAGCCCCGCGATTGAGGCGTATTTAACTCAGGCGCAATTGAAACAAGCTGAGTTGCGTTTTGCTCAGTCGCAATCTAGCACGGATGTCAGTTGGTCTGTTGGCGTTAAACAAATGCAACAAACGAATGATACGGCTCTATCAGCAGGGTTTAGTGTGCCTTTGTTCAGTGGCGATCGAAATACCGGAGCTGTAATAGCAGCGCAAGCCGCAAAAGATGAGGTACTGATTAATCGAGATATCGCTTTGCGAGAATTGTATGCTCAGCTGTATCGCGCTTATGCCAGCCGCAAGCAAGCTATTATGACGGTTAACCGCTTACAAACCCGCATTATCCCTACCTTAACTTTGGCCTTAGAAGATACGCAAGTCGCTTACGAGCAGGGGCTCTACAGTTACCTTGATTATTTAACTGCAAGAGAGGAATTATTGTTTTCACGACGAGCAATGATAGATGCTGCGGCATCAGCTTTACGGTTTGGTGTTGATATTGAGCAATTAATTGCCGAACCCTTACCCGCATCTCAGCATTCCTTTTTCCGTGATTTCCAAGGATTTTAACCATGAACCACAGTATTTCTAATCACTTATTCGCTCGCAGTCTAGCGGTATTGATGGCGTTAGTATTGTCAGTATCAGTCCAGGCGTCTACTGAGCATCAGCATGAAGAACAACATTCAGAATCCAATCATGGCCATAACGAGTTACATCAAGATGAACATGATCATCAAGAAGGACATAAAGACAGCCATGGCCACAAAGATGAACATGGTCACAAAGATGAACATGGTCACAAAGATGAACATGGTCACGAAGATGAGCACGGCCATGATGAGCATGAAGAAGGGCAAGTGCACATAAGTGCTGAGCAAATGGCCATTTCTGGGATTATGACTGATTCAGCTCAGGAGGGTGAAATCAAAAAAGTACTTACTTTATATGGCCGCACTGTATTACCAGAGCAAAATGTGAGTCATGTCAGTGCACGATTTGCGGGCTTAATTACCAAGTTAACTGTCGAGGTGGGCGATAAAGTAAAAGCAGGGCAAAAGATTGCTGAAATTGAGTCTAATGCGAGTTTGAAACGCTATGGGATTACTGCGCCAATTAGTGGTCTCGTAGTAAGTCGTCACGGCAATGTCGGCGAAATGGTAAGTGATAAAGCATTAGTGAGCATTGTCGATAGCAGCCAACTATGGGGAGAGTTCCAAGTCTTTCATGGTCAAAAAAACCGAGTTGCTGTTGGGCAAAAACTCAGTGTGAACTTTGAGCAATTACGGACGACTTCAACCATTCAATACTTGTTAAATCCAATGGGTAACAAGGCGTATTTACGTGCGCGTGTGCCACTTGATAACACTGAAGGACACTGGACTGTTGGTGCCTTATTATCGGGTGAAGTGACCCTGAGTAAGCACAACGTCGCGTTAGCCATTGATAATCGCGCCATACAAATTATGGAAGGTCAGCAGGTTGTTTTTGTCAGAAATGAAGAAGGCTTTGAAAAACGCATCGTAACATTAGGTAAAAAAGACAGTCAGAAGACAGAGCTGTTATCTGGTATAGCAGAAGGTGAAGAGTATGCGGTCGAAAAAAGCTTTTTATTAAAAGCCGATCTTGAAAAGTCTAGTGCTGGCCACGTTCACTAAAAGGAGATGCAAATGATTGAATCTGTTTTGCGTCTTGCTATTAGCCGACGCTGGATGATGATGTTTTTAGCGCTGCTGCTAGTTGCAGTGGGGCTTTGGAGTTATCAAAAATTGCCGATTGACGCGGTGCCTGATATTACCAATGTGCAGGTGCAAATCAGTACCCGAGCAGAAGGTTATTCACCGCAAGAAACCGAGCAAAGAATCACTTATCCGATTGAAAATGCCTTAATGGGCATACCGAATCTTGCCTATACCCGCTCACTGTCGAGATATGGTTTATCACAAGTGACAGTGGTATTTGATGAGGGCACGGATCTATATTTTGCCCGTAACCTTATTAGTGAACGATTAAATGCAATTAAAGGAAAATTGCCTAGTGATATCGAGCCAGAAATGGGGCCAATTACTACCGGCCTTGGCGAGATTTTCATGTATACCATTGAAGCCTTACCTGACGCACAGCAAGCCAATGGCCGTGAATATGATGCGACTGCGCTACGAGAGATCCAAGATTGGATCATCAAACCGCAATTAGCCCAAGTTTCTGGTGTGACAGAAATTAATACCATCGGTGGTTTTGACAAGGAATATCATATTACACCGCACCCAATGAAGATGCTGTCTTATGGCATCGCTTTTGCTGATATTAAATTAGCCATTGAAACCAATAACAGTAACCGTGGTGCAGGTTTTATTGAGCGAGAAGGGCAGCAGCTGACAGTTCGTTCAGCGGCGCAACTTGCTTCGATTAATGATATTGAACAAGTTGTTGTTAAGCATATTGATAATGCGCCAGTGTTTATTAGTGATGTTGCCGATGTTGGTATCGGTAAAGCGCTGAGAACGGGCGCTGCAACACGTGATGGTAAAGAAACAGTACTAGGTAGTGCAATGATGCTGGTGGGGGAAAACTCCCGTCAAGTGTCTTTGGCGGTGGCAAGTAAGCTTGAGGATATCAAGGCGTCATTACCTGAAGGGATTAAAGTAGCAGCGGTCTATGACCGCACGACCTTAGTTGATAAAGCAGTCCATACAGTACAGAAAAACCTCGTTGAAGGCGCATTGCTCGTCATTGTGGTGCTATTCATCCTACTTGGTAACGCTAGGGCTGCATTAATCACAGCTGCAGTTATTCCATTGGCAATGCTGGCAACGATGACAGGCATGGTACAAGCAGGTGTTTCGGCAAACTTAATGAGTTTAGGGGCGTTAGATTTTGGCCTTATTGTCGATGGTGCAGTGATTATTGTAGAAAATGCCACACGCCGTTTAGGTCAAGCTCAGGCGCAAAATGGCGGGCAGGTGTTAGCACGTAAACAAAGGTTGCAACTGGTATACGAAGCCACTAACGAAGTGATTCGTCCAAGCTTATTTGGTGTATTGATTATCACTGTGGTGTATATCCCGCTATTTAGTTTAACGGGCGTGGAAGGAAAAATGTTCCACCCTATGGCTGCTACGGTTGTTATGGCGTTATTGGCGGCATTGGTTTTATCGTTAACCCTAGTGCCAGCGGCTGTTGCTTTGTTCATGACGGGTAAAATCAACGAAAAAGAAAGCCGAGTAATGGCATTAAGTAAATCGGTTTATAAGCCACTCCTTTTGCTTGCGATGAAATTACGTTGGTTGGTATTAAGTGCATCACTAACTCTTGTGGCCTTCTCTATTTGGCTGGCGACGACGTTAGGCTCAGAGTTTATTCCACAGCTTAATGAAGAGGATATATTGCTGCAGGCTATTCGTATTCCAGGTACTGGTTTAGAGCAATCTGTGGAGATGCAATTACTATTGGAAGATCGTATTAAGCACTTTCCAGAAGTCTTAAACGTGTTCTCTAAAATAGGAACGCCTGAGGTGGCGAATGATCCTATGCCGCCCAATATTGCCGACACTTTCATCATGCTAAAACCTCGTAATGAATGGCCTGATCCTAAAATGAGCCATGAAATGTTAGCGGCTGATATTGTGGAGTCTGTTTCGGGGCAACCAGGTAATAATTTTGAGCTAACTCAACCCATTGAGATGCGATTTAATGAGCTCATATCAGGCGTGCGTGCCGATTTGGGGATTAAAGTGGTGGGTGATGACTTACAGCAGTTATTAACTTCAGCTAATGACATTCATGAAGTGTTAGAGAAGATAGACGGTGTGACGGATTTACAAGTCGAGCAAGTGACAGGCTTGCCAATGTTGTCGATTCAACCTGACCGAATGGCGCTTGCTCAATACGGTTTATCAGTACAAGCATTGCAAAATTTTGTGGCGACAGCGATTGGCGGAGATGAGATCGGATTGATTTTTGAAGGCGATCGCCGTTTCAAAATAGTGACTCGATTGCCTGAAAATATCCGTAAAGATGTCGAGCACTTACACAATTTACCAATAGTGATGCCATCTGGTGAGTTTGTTCCTTTATCGGAAGTCGCAAGTTTATCTATTGCGCCATCGCCAAATCAGATCAGTCGCGAAAATGGTAAACGCCGCATTGTGGTTACTGCAAATGTTCGTGGGCGCGATCTGGGATCTTTTGTCGCTGAAGCCAAGAGAGACATTGCCGAACAAGTGGATATTCCAGCAGGTTATTGGCTTGAATATGGTGGAACGTTTGAACAGCTTGAATCAGCCAGTCAACGATTATCAATTGTGGTGCCTTTGACCTTAGCTATTATCTTAGGTTTATTAGTTATGGCGTTTAGCTCTGTCAAAGATGCGTTGATTATTTTTACCGGTATTCCGCTGGCATTAACTGGTGGGGTCATTTCATTGTGGATAAGAGACATGCCATTGTCTGTTTCTGCAGGTGTAGGCTTTATTGCTTTATCGGGTGTGGCTGTACTTAATGGATTGGTATTACTGAGCTTTATCCGTCAACTTCACCAAGAAAAAGGCGAACTATTAAATGCAATTGTTGATGGTGCTTTGATAAGACTAAGGCCTGTGTTAATGACAGCATTGGTTGCCGGACTGGGCTTTGTGCCGATGGCGCTGAATATTGGTACCGGTGCGGAAGTGCAACGTCCGCTTGCGACAGTGGTTATTGGCGGTATTATTTCATCGACTATTCTTACCTTGTTTGTTTTACCTGCTTTGTATCAATGGATACATGGTAGAACTAAAGAGTGAAGTGATTAAGTGTATTTACACATGACAAAGCCCAGCGATTGCTGGGCTTTTCGATAAGTCTTCATATTAACGGTTTAGCTTTGCCCGCATTGCAAGCTGCTTTAATTCAATGCATTGACAGTTAATCAGTAGGATGTTGTATCACCATCTTATATTTTTCAATGAGATGTTGCCGTTTACTGGCAAGCATATTGATTTTACTTGCATCGCCACCAGTGGTTGCTAATAGTCGTATATCCATCACTTTAAACCACAACCAAGGAATATAAGCCAGACCATACATACCAAAGTAGCCGCTTGGCAGTGTCGGTAAGTCATCGAAATGTCGTAATGATTGGTAACTGCGTGTTGCATTGGCGTGGTGATCAGAATGACGTTGTAAATGAAACAGTGCCCAGTTGGAGAAAATATGATTACTGTTCCAACTATGATGAGGCTGCGGAGGCTCATAACGACCATTGGGTAGCGTACGTCTTAATAGGCCATAATGCTCAATATAATTTGCCGAGGTTAACTGCCACATAGACCAAAAAGCGCAAATGAGCAGATAGGGAATGACTGATACACCTAACCAGATCACCAAACCAATAAATAGCGAAAATGTTAATAGCATGGCCTGCCAAAACTCATTGTGTAAACTCAAGGAGGATTTTCCTGCCTTGTTGAGCCGTAACTTTTCGATTTGGTGAGCACGCATGATGGCGCCAGGGAGCTCTCGCAGTGCAAATCGATAGATGCTCTCTCCCATTTGAGCTGAGGCGGGATCTTCTGGTGTGGCCACATGTTTATGATGACCACGATTATGCTCAATAAAAAAATGACCGTAAGCTGCTGGAGCCAACACAATCTTGGCCAACCATTTGTCTATATTTTTACGTTTATGTCCGAGTTCATGGCCAATGTTTAACCCATGCCCACCAATGCTGCCTGCCAACAAGGCAACGGCTAAGTATCCGGAATAACTAAGGGAATAATTGGCAACAAACCAAGCACAATAGATGAATGTTGCCAGTACGACAAACACATTTAACCGTGTAATTCGAGCGTAAAATGGGTCGGATTCGAGTTCAGGAATAACTGATTCAGGTGGATTGCTGGTGTCTTCTCCCATGACATAATCAATTAAGGGAAACAACATATAGACCACTGCAAAAAACAACCATAGAAAAATTTCTTGCTGATAGGTTTGATATAGCAAAGGCCCTGCGACAGCAATAGTGGGGATCAATAATGACAGCCACCAAAAGTGACGTTTTTTGTCTACGTATGTTGTGCCGTCTGTGGCAATAAATACCCCAGCTTTTTCCATGCTGACTCTCCAGAACCATTATTACAATAAGCATGGCCTATCGCTTAAATAAGCTGTTTAACTGTTAACCATACTGTTTATTAGTTAAGCACACATTGCTTTGAAGATAAACCGTGAGGTTTTGGCTGTGGTGACAGGCATATTTTGCGGTTATAGCGCGTTAGTCAAAGCTGTTATAACGCCTTGAGCAATCAAATTACGCTGGAGTTGCTGAATGGCATTAGTATAAAAGCAAAAAAATGGCTCTGCTGGGGGAGCGAGAGCCAAGGACCTGATGAAACTTTTTACTTAACAATCGGGTTAAGGTTTAGATTGCGAGTGCTTTTGGAAACAGTAATTCATTTTCAGTATGAATATGTACCTGTAAATCAGCATCAAATTCAGCCAAGGTTTGGTAGCATTTTTGCCAAGTGCTACATGCTCCATCAGGAACTTGGTAGTTATTGGTGAGTTCGCGTAACTGTTGTAAAACACTGCCTGCATGATCATGTTCATGCTCCATGGCATTAATTGGATTACCAATATGGCCAAAGCAACCATTCACTTCTTCGCCAGCAGCGAGTCTTCTCATCGCAGGGAATAAAATCTGTTCTTCTTTCATTAAATGCGGCATCAAATCAGCAATCAGCGCACCAATTAGCATGGCTAATGGTTTAATCTCTGCATAATCTTCGCCATGGGCTTGCACCATTTTTTGCGAGTATTCAACTAGCAGCGGCGCTGTTTCACGCACGTATTGGTGATGCGTTGCTTCTAAATGGTCAATTAAAGCAGGAATAGGCAAAGCTTGTAATTGCTCAAAGCGAGTGGAAGGCATGGTTGCTCCAAAAGATGCAATAAGTTAATACCTGTATTTTAAATGCGTCTTTTGGTTGGGCAATCATATTGATGAGTAATTGTTAGTTGGATCACATAATTTAAAGGCGAGTATCTCTTACTGAGTACACTTTTGCCCATTTATTAGTGGGCTCACTAAAACCTGTTTACTGACTTGTTGCTGCTCAAGCATGCCACCGATGCGAAGCAACTGATCATGGTGACAAATTAAGCCACGATGATCCATGCTGGGTACATTAAGCGTTACAGGCGTTAACCATTGCATAGATTTAAAATCAAATGTGTATTGAACATTATGAGGGGCGCTCGGGTCGCCGTTATAGCCGATGCCGCTGTAATTGTATGGGTTATTACTGCCAGCCATAAAGATTGCTTGCCCTTCAGATGAATCACTGATTCCTGTGGCAGCCATACGGTAATGTGCAGTGGCTGTTGGTGCTTTATTAAGCTTGGCAGCCTGTTCACTGATCGAATAATGCGGCAATAATTGCCAGCTTATTCTTAAATGATTTTCTGGATTCACTTTACCAAACAAGCACACTGGCGATGACTGATAGTTGCGGCGTTTACCGATATTTGCCTGCACTTTTACACCATCACATAACACGATTTTATTGCCACTCATGGCGACAGCTTGACCAAATACGGCAGGAGCTGGGATAGGACTTGCTTGCTCCCACGTATCTGTTTTAGTGTCGTAAACTTGAACCAAATTAACATTGCCGTCGTTATGCCAGCCACCAAATAAGTAGATATAACGCTGCTGATAAACGCTGGCAGCAGTGTCATCAACAGCTACTGGCATGTCAGCAATTCGCTGGTAGTGATTGGTTAATATATCGAACTGATAATTATCGACAGTGCTGATCTCTTCATGGTTTTTAGCAACTGTGTAGCCACCAAATACATAAGCTTTTTCATCAATACCGACAGCAATTGATGCGAGGCGACCTGCTAACGGCGCAACAAATGGCACAGGTTTTAATGCTTGCCATTGGGAGTCTGAGGTCGAAAGATTAACGCCCCACACTTTATTATGAACCGCTTGGTAGTCTTTTTCTGCTGCTAACCCAGTAAAGCTAATAAGGTAATCCCCTTTAATGGTGGAGACCTTAGCTACGGCATTATTAGACACGCCTTCAGGTAATTGTGGGTAACTCGCATAAGCTAATGGCGCAGCGCACATGGCTGAAATTGTCGTCATTGCTATCGCACCGAGTTGAATTAATCGGCTCATTATCAATCCTTTTGATTTTTTATTGTGGATATTTAACCATATTTGCTCACCCATGGGGTAACCAAACTGCAGTGAATGTAGCGTTAATGGCATGATTTATTATGTTTATCTTGAGCGATTTAAATGCTGCGAGAGTGACGTTTTTACGGTAAGTTAGTTTTTACTAATATCAGTGCCGATGTAAATATAGCTAGCGTTTACGGCCAATATAAAAATCATATAAAACACCGCAAAACACAGGCAAATTGTTATTTTGAATCATAAAAAAAACTCTCGAAGTGTCGTAAGTAAAGTGACCTCGGCTCAATTTATCCATCGCTGGTTAATGTTAATATTGGCTATCCCAATTGTGATTTGGGGTTTTACGGGCAGCTATTTCGTGTTGATGGATATTGGCTTTATCCGAAGCGATCATATTGCCGTGGAAAAATCAGATAAAATTAACCCACTATCAGTGTCTTACCCTATTTCCAAGCTCTATCAAGACTTCCCTGACGCTAAAAGCATCAGCGTGAAATCATTGCTTCAACAAGCTGTTTATCACGTGACGCTAACTGAAAAAACCGTATTGGTTAGTGCCCAATCGGGTACGCAACTCGATGCAATAACCCATGAGCAGGCAACAAAGATAGCTCAGTCTTTTCAGCATAATAATGCTGTTTCACCTTCAGCCAGCATTGCTGCGGCTAAGTTATTAGTAGATCAAGCTCCAGCTGAGCTAGCTTCAAGGCATTTACCTGTTTGGCAGGTGGTGTTTGATGATATGGCCAAAACGACATTGTATATATCAGCACAGACAGGCGATGTGGTGACAAAACGTCATGAATATTGGCGTTGGTTTGACCTGTTTTGGAAATGGCACATTATGGATTATGACGAAGGGGAAGCGATTGATAATGCATTATTGTTTTACAGTGCAATAGGCTCATTTATCGCCGTTTTTGCAGGGTGTGTTTTACTTTGGCAACGCCGAAAGAGGTATTGCTAATGAAAGGGAAAGCGCTCAAACGTTGGTTACGAGTCGGTCATTATTGGTTAGGAGTGATCGTCGGTGTGCAGTTGCTCATTTGGTTGGGTACAGGTATTTATTTCAACATCACGCCCCATGAATCGCTTAAAGGTAAGTTGTACTTTAAAACGGCACCACAATTAGAAAAGCAGTCATTTAGCGTTAACGAACTCTTGCCGTTAGCCTCAATATTGGCAAGAGTAAAATCTGTAGAGCAGGTAAGTCTGATTACTTTGAATCAGCGAGCCGTATATGTGTTAGATGAACAAGTGCAGCGTTATCCACATGACTGCCAACAGCAAACTCTCATCGATGCGTTGAGCGGCGAAAAAATGATGATTGACGCGCATCTTGCTGAGCAGTTAGCCAAGCATACCTACACAGGTCACGGTAAGGTTATACAAACGCAAAAAATGACTGCGCCTTTTGATGAATGGCCCAAAGAATGTAATCCATTATGGCAAGTCAGTATTGATGACGATGTGAGTACACAAATTTATGTTAACGCGATTAATGGCCGAGTTGTTGGCCATAAAAATGATCAGACTGAACTCGCTGACTTAATGTTTAAATTGCACTTTATGGACTACTTGCACCAAGGCAGTTTTAATAATCCTTTTAGTTGGCTATTTGGGTTAATGATGCTGACTTTATCGCTTACAGGTTTGTATTGGGTGATTGAAAATATGGTGATGAAGCGGTATCGATTTAAGATTACTTAATTCGTCGAGCAGTAGGTAAAACATGGAAAACAAAAAAGGCTAATCATCTCTGATTAGCCTTTTTAAATGCAGCAAACTTAAGAATCGCTTCTTAGTTCATGCCGTATTTTTTTAATTTCTTACGTAAAGTACCACGGTTGATACCTAACATGTTCGCAGCACGTGTTTGGTTACCACGAGTGTGTTGCATGATGATGTCTAGTAATGGTGCTTCAACTTCGCTTAAAACCATTTCATATACTTCAGACGCTTCTTGACCGTCTAACTGAGAGAAGAAGTTTGTTACTGCACGCTTTACTGCGTCACGTAATAGTTGTGGCTTGATTGTACCGTTAGCGGTTTCAATCTTACCTACGGTTAGCTGGTGAACTTCTGTGTTAGTAGTTGTCTGATCAAACATTCTATTCTGCTCTTTATATTAAAAATTTACTAATTCATCAAAGTAACATTCCACAAGGGAATATTGCTGTTCAGCGGTTTCAAGCCTATTGAAGTCAGCACGGAATTGTCGCTGTTCTTCTTGGTTTAGGTACCATCCCATATGCTTTCTCGCAAATCGGACACCTTTGTATTCGCCGTACAATTCGTACAATTTGTTCAGGTGTTCGAGCATGATTTCTCGTTGCTCGCTCGCCTCAACTGGCGGTAATTTTTTACCTGTTTCCAAGTAGTGGTGAATTTCTCTAAAAATCCACGGTCTGCCTTGGGCTCCTCGTCCTACCATCAAAGCATCGGCGCCTGTGTAATCTAAGACAAACTTAGCTTTTTCAGGACTGTCGATATCTCCGTTAGCAACAACAGGGATTGAGACATTTTGTTTTATTGCTTTAATCGTGTCGTACTCGGCAAAGCCTTTATACATGCATTGTCTCGTTCTACCGTGAACGGCGAGCGATGCAATACCACAATTTTCAGCAATGTGGGCAATTTCAACACCATTACGATGTTCAGGTTGCCAACCTGTGCGGATCTTAAGTGTTACAGGGACATCAACTGCACTAACAACAGCCTGTAAAATCTCTTTCACTAGCTGGGGATCTTGCATTAATGCCGAGCCTGCAAGCTTCTTATTCACTTTTTTTGCCGGACAGCCCATATTGATATCAATGATATGCGCACCTTGTTCAACGTTGAACTGGGCGGCATTTGCCATTAAATCAGGATCTGCACCTGCAATTTGTACTGAGCGAATACCTTCTTCACCAGAATGCATCATGCGCTGGCGGCTTTTATCGGTATCCCAAACATCAGGATTCGATGAAAGCATTTCTGATACTGCTAGGCCTGCGCCATAGCGTAAACAGAGGTTTCTAAAAGCGCGATCGGTGACACCTGCCATTGGTGCCACGATCAGCTGATTGCTCAGTTGATAAGGGCCAATTTGCATTGAGTTAATCACCTTGCTCGTCAAAGGGGCGCTATATTAGCCCTTTTTTGCGCTGCTGAAAAGGTCAATAAATGAACTAAATGTAACTTTTTTTCTTGACTTTTAGTTGGGGAGTCGTAATAGCCCCTTTTGGCAGAGATCTAGCTGCCATAAGGGGTGTACTGCCTTTACCGTTATTTACGTGTACCTGTCAAGCGGCTCCAGTCTTCTTTGTGAGCCGCTTCATCCATGATGAACCATTGACTGTAAAATTGTGATATTTCTTCTGCTTGCTCTTGTAGGAGGCCAGATAGGGCTAATTTACCGCCTGTTTTAACCTTTTCTGCAATTAAAGGCGCTAATTCACGTAAAGGACCCGCAAGAATGTTAGCAACCAAGATATCAGCTTGCAGATTGTCAGGTTGGTTCTCTGGTAAATATAGCGCTAATTTATCTGCAACGCCGTTACGTTCTGCATTGGCAGTTGATGCATCAATCGCTTGATAATCAATATCGACACCAGTAACTGTTTTAGCGCCAAGTTTTAGTGCTGCAATGGCTAAAATACCTGAGCCACAACCAAAATCGATCACTTCTTTATCAGATAAATCTAAGCTATCTAACCACTCTAAACATAATGCTGTGGTTGGGTGGGTACCTGTTCCGAAGGCAAGACCTGGATCAAGAATAACGTTAACAGCATCAGGCTCAGGAATATCACGCCAGCTTGGGCAGATCCATAAGCGGTTACCAAATTTAATCGGGTGAAAGCTGTCCATCCATTCACGAACCCAATCTTTATCTTCAATCTGTTCGATTTTATGTGTAAACCCTTTGCCTAGATAAGGCAGGGTTTCTAAAAAGCTCACTGTCGGAGCTAAGTCGGTGCCAGCATCAAACAGGGCAATCACGATAGTGTCTTGCCAAAGTGGTGTTTCGCCTAATTTGGGTTCGAATATCGGTGTGTCTTTACCATCTTCATAGGTAATTGATACAGAACCTTGCTCCATTAAGAGGTCGCCAAGCGCGTCGGCATGGTCGCTGTGAGTACTAATGCGAAGTTGAATCCAAGGCATGGAGTTTTCCTATGAGAATAATTTAATGGCCTATTGTACCTGCTTGGCGGGTAAAACAGCAGCATTTGATAGTGAAATATTGCTCAATTGCATTGAAAGGGCCATTTTCACACCTTTTGCTACTGGTTAATCTTTAAGCTATTAATATCCATGATGAAATCATCATATTCATCCGTTTGTTTGAATGTCACGATAAATTTATGAAACATAAGGTAAATTTTGAGTTCTTAAATTTGAACAATCTGTGACTGTGATCAACTTCTAAAAGACGGTGAATGCAGGGTGAGCTTGATCACGATTTAATTTTCTAGCACAAGGAGAAATAGTGATAACTGATAAGCTGAAATCACCAGCAATATGTCATTAACAGGCATGAGAACTATGACAGCTTCATCACAAACACAAAATCAAAAAATACATGACGTATCGTCAAAAGGGTACTTGAACCCCATTTGGGCTGCCAGAGCGGATAAATTACAAAGTGCCACTGGATTACTATTGGGCTTCTTTATCATTATGCATTTGCATTTTGAGTCGAGCATCCTAATCAGTAAAGAGGCGTTTTATCATGTGGGTCACTTTCTAGAGGGGGGAATATTCAGTGAAACTGGACATGGCTTCCCAGTACTAACCAAATTTATCTCTGCCTTCATGTTAATTGTGGTGATTATTCATGCTGCATTTGCCTTGCGCCGCTTTCCTGCGCAAATTCAACAATGGCGAGCACTACGCAGCCAAATGACCATTATGCCGCACCAAGATACTAAAATTTGGTTCTGGCAGCTGATCACTGGCTTCTTATTATTCTTCCTCGCGCCAGTTCATCTCTACGATATGATCACTAACCCTGCGATTGGTCCGCATTTATCAGCAGAACGTGTTTACCACCAAGATGTGTGGATGCTGTATGTATTACTGCTTCCTGCCGTTGTGATTCATGCCATGTTCGGCTTATACCGTGTTGCCGTTAAGTGGGGCATTACCACTAAACGTATGGCAGCGTTAAAACTTGCCAAGTTTATGGTGATTTACTTGATGATTATTGGTATCGCAAGTTTGATGACTTACATCGTGATTGGTCAATCGTTGGAGTTACCAGTGACTCCTTTTGTGCCGAGCTAGAAGCTTAAGAGTTTTAGGTTAATGAGTCACATATGCCATTAACCTCGTATCGAATTTAAGGAATACCCGTGAAAATAATTTATACAGACTCATTAGTCGTTGGCGCAGGCCTTGCTGGTTTGCGCGTTGCTATTGCTTCAAAAGAACGTGGTTTAGATACCGTGGTGTTATCGCTTATCCCTGCTAAGCGTTCTCACTCTGCAGCGGCTCAAGGTGGCATGCAAGCGAGCCTTGGTAATACAGTTAAAGGTATGGGTGATGATGAAGATGTCCATTTCCAAGATACTGTAAAAGGGTCTGATTGGGGCTGCGATCAAGACGTAGCAAGAATGTTTGCTCATTGCGCGCCAAAAGCGGTGCGTGAATTAGCTAACTGGGGTGTGCCTTGGTCTCGTATTACTGCTGGCGATCGGCAAGTGGTCGTTAATGCTGAAAAAGTCACTATTACCGAAGCTGAAAAAGCCCATGGCTTAATTAATGCCCGTGACTTTGGTGGTACTAAAAAATGGCGTACTTGCTATACCGCTGACGGTACAGGTCATTCATTGTTATATGCAGTAGATAATAAAGCCATTGAAATGGACATTCCTGTTCATGAACGTATTGAAGCTTTATCACTTATCCATGATGGCAAACGCTGTCATGGTGTGATTGCACGCTGTTTAATTACAGGTGAATTACGTGCCTATATTGGCAAGGCAACCACTATTGCTACTGGCGGCTATGGTCGTATTTACGAAGTGTCTACCAATGCAATCATCTGTGAAGGTATAGGCCAAGCATTGGCATTAGATACGGGCGTTGCCGCCTTAGGCAACATGGAAGCGGTGCAGTTCCACCCAACAGCCATTGTGCCAGTAGGGATTTTAACCACAGAAGGGTGTCGTGGTGATGGCGGCTTATTACGTGATAAAGATGGTCATCGCTTTATGCCTGACTATGAGCCTGAAAAGAAAGAGCTCGCATCACGTGATGTGGTATCACGCCGCATGACCGAGCATATGCGCAAGGGTAAAGGGGTTGATAGCCCTTATGGCCCACACTTATGGCTCGATATTACTCTACTTGGTCGTAAACACGTTGAAACCAACTTACGTGAAGTTAAAGAGATTTGTGAAAACTTCCTTGGTATCGACCCTGCGAAAGATTGGATTCCAGTCAGACCAACTCAGCATTACTCAATGGGCGGCATACGCACGAATGCTACCGGTGAAAGTCCGCAGCTTGCAGGTTTATTCAGTGTCGGTGAGGCAGCCTGTTGGGATATGCATGGCTTTAACCGTTTAGGCGGTAACTCACTAGCAGAAACCGTGGTTGGCGGCATGATTATCGGTAAGTATGTCGCTGATTTTTGTGAGAAGAATACCCTAGAGATTAATACACAAGTCATCGATGACACCATGTCAAAATTACAAGGCGAAATTGATGAGCTATTAGTCGGTGAAGGTACTGAAAACGTATTTGATATCAAACTCGCTATGCAGCGCATTATGATGAATTACGTGGGTATTTTCCGTAATGGCCCTGAGCTTGAAAAAGCCGTCAGCGAGTTAAAAGACTTGCTTAAACGCAGTAAAAATATTGGCCTTAAGTGCAAAAAACGTCACGCTAACCCTGAATTAGTTGAAGCATTAAGAGTCCCGCGTATGCTGCGTGTTGCCCTAACGGTTGCATGTGGTGCCAATGCGCGCACAGAAAGCCGTGGTGCCCATGCCCGTGAAGATTACCCGCAACGTAACGATAAAGAGTGGTTAAATCGCACACTATCAACATGGCCAGATGAAAATGCACTTGAGCCAGAACTACATTACGAGCAACTTGATGTGATGAAGATGGAGTTGCCACCAGGATATCGTGGCTATGGTAATGACAATGCCGTGGCGCATCCTGATACTGCAGCGCGTGAAGCCCAAATTGCCGATATTCTTGCCGAATTAGGTGATGATGCCGACCGATTTGACAAACAAGCAGCCATCATGCCTTTTGAATTACCCGAAACATTACGTCCTCGTAATGAAAGATTAAGTGACACAAGCCCTGTGTCGGGAGAGAAGTAATGAGTGCACCACGTACTATCAGTTTTGATATTTTTCGTTATGATCCACAAGATCCTAACGATAAGCCAAAGATGGTGACTTACGAGATCACTGAAGCGCCAGGAATGACAGTGTTTATTGCATTAAACCTGTTACGTGAGCAGCAAGATCCTTCTTTGCAGTTTGATTTTGTTTGTCGTGCAGGCATTTGTGGCAGCTGCGCCATGGTGATTAATGGCAAACCAACACTAGCGTGTCGCACACTGACGGCTAATTTCCCTGATGGCAAAATTAAACTTATGCCATTACCAGGATTCGAGCTAATTGGCGATTTATCGGTGAATACTGGTAAGTTTATGCGTGAGCTGGCAGAGCGTTTACAACTGTGGCTGCAACCAGACAGTAATGACATCGACATTCACCGCTTAGAAAACCCAATGGATCCAGCTGAAGCGGCTAAGTTATATGAGCTAGAGCGCTGTGTTGAATGTGGTGTGTGTGTTTCTGCGTGTGCGACCAAACAAATGAAAGACACTTTTGTTGGCGCTGTGGGTATGATGAAAATCGCTCGTTTTGAAATGGATAGCCGTGATACCCGCACAGCGGAAGATTTCTATCATGTGATTGGTAATCAAGATGGTGTATTTGGTTGTATGACCTTATTGGGTTGCCAAGACGCTTGTCCAAAAGATTTACCGCATATGCAGCAAATCGCTTACCTAAGACGTAAGATGGCGCAAACGATTGTGAGCTGTTAATTAATCGCTAAACATTTAAAAGCCGCATATCTGCAGAGGTAAGCGGCTTTTTTGTCTGCCATTTTGAACAAATCAAGGTCACGGAACTTAGTTAATATCAGTTTTAGACATATGGATTTCATACTGGATTTCCAAACTCCGTTTGGATTAACGTCGTGGCGCTTCGCCCACACCAGAGTCAAGGGGGAAAGCGCTTGTCCCCCTTAACAAACCCTCAGCGCCCCTAACGAAAAATGCTGGAAAGCGCATAATTTTCGATGGGGATTGATCCAGCTTTAAACTTCGTTTGTTGCTAACTTCAGACTTATTCGAAAATGCTAACGCTTCCGATGGTGCATCCCTGCACCGCGAAAGCTATGCTCACATCCATGTGAGCATCACGCTATTTTCTTCAACGTCCTCAATTCAAATTGAGCGCCTTTTAGCTCTTTAAATTGACACGAATGCAGTCAAATCGAAGAGAAAATAATCCCAGTGTAGATGCGTTCAAGACCTTCGAAAACAAGGCGAAGTTTCACAGTGTGAAACACTCTGAGCGAGAGGCATGGATGCCGAACTGGCCGCTTAACATGGATGTTATTTGTTTTCGTAGAGCCCACATGGATGTGTTAACGGCGTGTCTTGGATGTATCTGCATAAAAGGTCTCTCTTTCACATCCATGTGATCGCGACATTCGTATATCCTATACAGCACCTGCGGCAGGCAATGGATTAGATTGAAGTGATGACCTACGATAACTTAGTTAATAAAAACTAAGTAAAACATTGAATTAAAGCCATAAATTATATTAAAGTATAACCACTTAAGGACAGCGTTGGGTAACCTCGAATACAATCATCGGGCATGCCATTTAGGGAAGAAAAGCCATTTAATAAAATGTGCCTATCGCCAACCTATAAAGTTTACTCTGCCCCCACTAATTTTGGTCCGCTTAGCGAGGGGTTATATTTCAAGGAGGAAACATGCCACATCACCCATCACTAGATGAAGTATTAGAAGAACGCTCTGATTACGAATGGCTTGAAGCTAATATTTCTGGGTTTTCCTTAGGTAATTTCGCTGACTCAGAGAATGAAAAAGGCGACATTATCACCTCTAGCTTTAGCTTATTTTCTGGCTTATCCAATTCAGAATACGGCACATATTCATATAAAAGAGCTACTATCTCGATTGAGGAAGCAGAAGAGAGTTTATTGCAAAACCTTGAAGGTAAGTTTCCTCTCGGCAGTATAAACTACGATGATGCCGAAAGGACTTTTATCACAATTCGTTTAAGTAAAAAGCTCTATAGTAGCTTGCTAACATTATTAACAAACAATATTGATAATTTGATTATAAAAATAGCAATCCCAAAGTGGGATGATTCTGAAGCAAAATGTTTGCCGCTGCTCAAATACCAAATCACTTATAAGCAAGAAAATAAAATATAACAATCGCAGTCATGAAGGCTCTTCGGGTTGGACTCGTTGCTGCGCTACTCGTCCATGCTAATGGCGTTAGCTATATTTGGAGATATCGCGATATGTTTAAGTATTTTAAGAGAAAAGAATTAATTAAAGAAATTACATATTACGAGTCTTATCTTGATACACAGCTAGAAGATACTGTTAAAATTCGAGAAGATGTTTATTACAACTTACATAAACTAAAAGTAAAAAAGGCTTGTGAATGGAGTTGTTTGCTAAAAAGCACAGAAGGTAAAAACACACTTTTTCCACTGTTAATGCACAAACAATTTATTGGTTACTTATTTGAGCAAATGCGACAAAAAACGCATCAGCTTTATTCACTTGATAACAAGGCGCCATCATCTTTTAACAACCAACAATATTTTGAACTTATTGAAAATTCTGTAGCCAAGAGGCAAATGAATACTATTTTTCAAATATTTGAAGAAGAGATGGCTCTTTTACTTGAAAAGTATGAGAAGGATATTAGCTAACGTAAAAGGATAAGCGGCGTGAGAGTTCACGCTGATTTAGGTGAGTGGCCTTGGATATGCGGAGTCAGTGTGAATTTTTTTGATACCCATACATTTACTAATCCCAATACCCATTCATAGACCCTTTGCACTAAATTATTTTTGTCCAAAAATAAGCTTCAAACTTTATCCGATAAAGAGATTGCTAGATAACTAAACCAAAGGCGCTAGCTTCATTAATTCTGCAATATTTTGCACGCCCAGTTTTTCCATTAATTTTGAGCGATGAACTTCGATCGTTCTGACTGCCACACATAATTCATTCGACATTTGTTTATTGGTATTGCCTGCGATAACTAATTTGAAGATTTGATTTTCTCGCTCTGACAGTCCATCAATTAAAGCCAAATTGTGCATTTTCCAGTGTTGTTTCACGCTGTATTGCAGCCCTTTTTCTATGGATTGTGCTAGCACTTTGCCTTGTACTGGTTTTTGGAAAAAATCAAAAGCGCCTTGTTTGAAGGCATCTACTGCCATTGGCACATCGCCATGTCCTGTTAAGAAGATAATCGACAACGGGCTTTTCGCTTCATTCAATAATTGCTGTACTTCTGGGCCGCTAAGTCCAGGCATTCTGGCATCTAAAATAACGCAACCTGCTAGTGACAAATCAACCTGAGCGAGAAAGACGTCTCCAGAGTTAAAGCTGGTTAGCTGATAACCGAACCCTTCCATTAAAAAGCATATTGAATCGATAATGGCTTCATCATCATCGACTAAATAGACTGGGCAATGAATGTCAGTTTGCATGTGTATTCCTTGCAACGTTTTGAATGCATCATTGATAAATATCTCAGTTTGAATCGATATGCGAACTAATTTTATACAAACCATGAAATCCATCACGTTGCGTGATTGCCGCTCATCGTAAGCTTATTATAGTTTTCTAATGAAAGGTTTTATTGTGCTGCGGATATTGCTTTGTTTAATCGCTATTAGCTTTTTGTCACCAGTTTGGGCTAAACCGCAAGAGCTTTATGTCGGTGTGCTTGCCAATTGGGGCGATCAACAGGCGATTGCTCGTTGGACGCCGATGATGGATTACTTGAATGAACAGGTACCTGATACCCGATTTCATGTTTATCCAGGTAATTTCGAAGCCTTGAATGCGGCAATGGAATCAGGAAAAATCCAGTTTATTATTACCAACCCTGGGCAATACCTTTATTTATCCAATCAGTTCCCTTTGTCTTGGCTAGCTACGATGCGTTCAAGGCGTCATAACGGCGCTACCTCTGCTATTGGCTCAGCCATTATTGTTAGGGCTGACAGTGATTACCGTACCTTGTACGACTTAAAGCAAAAAACCATTGCGGCTAGTGACCCTCATGCGCTAGGAGGCTATCAAGCTACCATTGGCTTGATGCATAAATTGGGCATGGACACTAAAAATTACTTTAAAGAGATTAAATTTCTTGGGTTCCCACTCGATCCATTATTGTATCAAGTGCGTGACGGCAACGTGGATGCGGCGATAACGCCATTATGTACCTTTGAAGATATGGTCGAGCGAGGGCTGATTAAAGCGGATGAGTTTCGTATATTAAACCCGAGTCGCCCGAAAGGGTTCGACTGCCAGTGCAGTACTAATCTTTATCCTAACTGGTCGTTTGCTGCGAATGAGAGCGTGGATATTGAACTCAGTAAACATATCACTCAAGCGCTAATGGATTTGCCTTCAGAGCACCCTGCTGCAATACAAGCAAAACTAAAAGGGTGGACGTCACCTATTAGTCAGCTGGCAGTGATTCAGTTATTCAGTGAGCTTCATGTTGAAGCGTCAGAAGTAAACCGCTGGGACACTTTACTAAAATGGCTTAATGATAATCGTCATTGGGGTGGTTTGGCAGTGCTGTTATTTATCGTCGCGACGGTTTACCACTTATGGATTGAGTATCGATTTCATCAAAAAAGTGAATCGTTAATTGAGTCTGAGCGGCAATTAAAACAACAAGAATTGGCGTTAGAAAAACTGCAAAGTGCTGCCATTATTGGTGAGATTGGCGCAGGGCTCGCACATGAGATTAATCAGCCCATTGCGGCGATTACCAGTTACAGTGAAGGCGCTATTATGAGGCTGGAAAATAATCAGCCTTTTGATGAACAATCAGCTAAAGCATTGCTGACTAAAATCCATCAACAATCCACCCGAGCTGGCGAAGTTGTGCACCGTATTCGTGGTTTATTAAAGCGCAAAGAAGCGGTCATGGTGGATGTCAACATTTTGAGTTTGGTCGATGAGAGTGTGTCATTACTCAAAATTGAATTGGCTAGACACGATATCAGTGTTGAAAACAATATCAAAGGTGAGCCATTTTTTATTACCGCCGATAGAGTTGGCCTGTTGCAGGTGCTGATTAATCTAATTAAAAACAGTATTGATGCGATAAGTGATAGTGCTGAGGCTGTAAAACGAGCCAAAATTGTCATCGCAATGGATTTTAAAGAGCATCAGGTGGATGTTTCGATAATCGATAATGGCCCAGGCTTACCTGAGACATCAGATGCGTTAATGGCAACCTTTTATACCACCAAAGAAAATGGTTTAGGCCTTGGACTTGCGATTTGTAATGAAGTCATCAAGGAGCATGAAGGCGCCTTTAGCCTTAACAATCGACAAGATATTCAATCTGGTTGCATTGCCAAAATCAGTTTGAAAAAAAGAGGCAGCCAGCAAAAACTCATTGTTTAACGTGAATAACAACCTGCCTCGATAGAGGCAGGTTGAGTCGCATTAATACTGACTATTTTGTTTTTATCACGAAAATAGACAAAATGTGGTTTACCACAATAGCGAAAAAAATAGACATGTGTTGGTGTTTTTTTAAACCGTGAACACAGTCACAAAGCCGAAATACCCGCCGTAGATATGTGGTTTACCACAATATTCAATTCGCTTCTTCTGTTTGAGAATGATGAAAACCTTAGAACTACTTAACCGTTATGCCATCCAGTAGATTGGATATTAAAGCAAGCTGATTAAGGTTCTTGGGCATCGTTGTCAATTGGGAGAAGTACCATGAAACTAGATCGGCGAACCTTTATCAAAGGCGCAGGAGCAGGCACAGCAGGTTGTGCACTCGCTGCGCTGCCAGGCTCGATTGCTGCGTTGGGTAGCGTCACTGTGCAAGGGAGTGAAGAGCTAGTCGCAAGTAGCTGCGAGATGTGTTCAACACGTTGTCCTATTTCTGCTCGAGTAGTAAACGGCAAAAACGTTTCTATTTTAGGGAATAAAAAAGCGAAATCATTTGGCGGTGCTGTGTGTGCCCGTGGTGGCGCTGGTCATAGTTTACTTTACGATAAGCAGCGTATTGTTAAGCCGCTTAAGCGAGTGGGGGAGCGTGGCGAAGGCAAGTGGGCTGAAATCGAGTGGGATGAAGCCTACAGTCTGATAGCGGAAAACCTCAATAAAATTAAAGCCAAGCATGGCGCAGAGTCTGTTGCATTTTCTTCTAAGTCTGGCTCGCTTGAAAGCCATCTTTTTCATCTCGCCAAAACCTTTGGCAGCCCAAATACCTTTACTCACGCATCGACTTGTCCAGCTGGTTATGTGGTTGCAGCTAAAGCCATCTTTGGTGGCAAAATTAAACGTGATTTAAGTAACTCAAAGTACATCATCAACTTCGGTCATAACTTGTATGAAGGCATTAATATGTCTGAAACTCGCGGGATGATGAATGCACAAATGGAAAAGGGCGCCAAGCTAGTGGTATTTGAACCACGCTTTTCTATCGTGGCTGATAAAGCTGATGAGTGGTACGCCATTAAACCAGGTACAGATGTAGCGGTTGCCTTGGCGATTTGTCATACCCTGATTAATGATGATTTATACGATAAAGATTTTGTCGCACAGTACGTTGAAGGCTTTGATGAGTTTGCCAAAGAAGTCAAAAACTACACACCTGAATGGGCCGAAGCGATAAGTGATGTCCCCGCTGAAGATATTCGCCGTATTACCCATGAATATGCTGCTGCAGCGCCTCATGCATTAGTGGATTTTGGTCACAGAGCCTCATTTACAACTGAAGAGTTTGAAATGCGCCGTGCGCTATATGCCGCCAACGTGTTAGTGGGCAATATTGAGCGTAAAGGTGGCTTATATTTCGGTAAAAAAGCGTCTAGCTACAATAAATATGCTGGCGAAACCGTAGCGCCAACCTTGTCAAAGCCAGGGGTGAAAAACCTTCCTAAAATTGATGCTAAACGTATTGATATGGTCGATGAGCAATACGCATTATTGTGGTCATCAGGCGGGGTGTATCAAAGCATTTTAGATGCCACCCTTGAAGCAGTGCCTTATCAATTACACGGCTGGGTTATGAGCCGCACAAACCCAATGCAAACCATGACCGACAGAGCACGGATTGTAGAGTCGATGAAAAAGCTCGACTTTGTTGTCGCATGCGACTTATACATCACCGAAAGCGCAGCTTATGCTGATGTGTTCCTACCTGAATCTACCTACCTTGAACGTGATGAAGAAATTAAGGATAAGTCAGGCAAGAACCCAGCTTATTACGTGCGCCAAAGGGTGGTCGATACCATTGGTGACACTAAGCCAAGCTGGCAGATTTGGAAAGAGGTGGCAGATAAATTAGGCCTTGGTGAGTACTTCCCTTGGGAAAATATGCAGACCTTGCAGATGTTCCAAGTGAATAAAGATATTAGCTTGCTGGATAAAATTAAGCGTGATGGCTGGGTAAGCTACGGCAAACCATTAATGTTACGTGAACCGAGCATGGTGAATGCGTTTGTAACTGAATACGCTAATGCCAAAGCCCCAGATGAAGATAGCACTTATGCCAGCCATCTGAGCTTTAAAACGCCGTCAGGCAAGATTGAATTAAGCTCAGATAAAGTGGAAAAAATGGCACCTGGACGCGGCGTGATTAAATACCGCGAAGTCACCATGAAAAAAGCTGATGAGCTATTTTTCATCCAAGGTAAGGTCGCCGTACATACCAATGGCGCAACGCAAAATGTCCCCATGCTGGCTAACTTGATGTCTGACAATGCCTTGTGGATCCACCCGATAACAGCGGGACATATGGGGATTTCGAGCGGCGATAAAATTCGTATCTTCAACGATACAGGCAGCGAAGAGGGTCATGCCTTAGTCACGCCAGGTATACGTCCTGATACCGTATTTGCTTATATGGGTTGTGGCTCTAAAAACAAAGAGCTTGCGCGTGCCACAGGCAAGGGTATTCATTGCGGTAACTTACTTCCTCATGTCACGGCTCCGGTAACAGGTATGAACCTACATACTACCGGCGTCAAAATAGCCAAGATTTAATCGGAGTTCATTATGACTAAACGTTATGTCCTTGTGCACGATGAAAATAAGTGCATTGGCTGCCAAGCGTGTAATGTCGCTTGTCGCAGTGAAAATAATGTCCCTGAGTCGGTGACCCGTATTCAGGTAAGAGTTGAGGGGCCTTACGGTAATTTTCCTCACCTGCATTTTAAATACAACCGCGTGTCATGTGAGCAATGTGAAAACGCACCTTGCGTGAAAGTCTGTCCAACTGGAGCGGCTTATGTCAACGATGATGGCATTGTGTCCATCAATGAAGGTAAGTGTGTTGGTTGCTTGTATTGCGTGGCGGCGTGTCCTTACAAAGTGCGCTTTATCAATCCTGAAACCCGCGTGCCGGACAAGTGTGACTTCTGTAAAGAAACCCGTTTAGCTCGAGGCGAAGACCCTGCATGTGTAGCAGTGTGCCCAACCCAAGCGCTGACCTTTGGTGATGCCAATGATTTAACTTCTGAAGTGAGTCAATTGCTAGACACCAAAAATCATTACCAACAAAAAGTGAATCTAGGCACTGAGCCAAGGGTTTATCGTATTCCTAGCCGTAAAGGAGGGATCAAAGCATGAATAATATCTGGGGCTCAATGGAGCAATACGATCCAGTCGTCTGGAACTGGATAATCGCAGTGTATTTATTTATGGCAGGGTTATCAGCAGGTTCAATGCTGGTGGCAATAGGGCTCAAATGGTACAAGCAGAGCCGAGGTTTACCGACAGAAGGGTTACCGGTGATCAAAGCCGCAGCGGTAGTTGGCCCTGTCTCTATTTGTCTAGGCATGGCGCTATTAGTGCTTGATTTAACCAAGCCATTTGAGTTTTACCATATTCTGCTTAACTACAACTTTACTTCGGTGATGGCTTGGGGGGTATTAGCATTATTATTTTATATCCCGCTGGTGTTTATATTTGCTGGTTTAGTGTTTGAAAAGCAGTTACTTAAATATGCACCCTGGTTAGCTGGCGTGGCTAAAGTATGTCGCCAACTTGAGAATAGCCTTAACAAGTTGATCTTTATATTGGCGATAGGGGTTGGGGTTTACACAGGCTTTTTATTATCAGCGTTGATTAGCTACCCGATATTAAATACTGCTGTGTTACCTGCACTATTTTTAGCATCAGCTTTGTCGGTAGGTTCAGCAGGTAACATTTTGGTTGCGACCTTATTCTTTAGCAAAAAAGAATCTGATTGTATCGAGCAAGTGCATCGTATCGAATACCCTGTGGCCTTTAACGAAGCCTTATGTCTGGTGTTATTGTTTGTTGGGCTTAACTTTTCAGGCCCTGCAGCGCAAGCAGCAACGTCAGCCATCACTACAGGAACGTGGGCGAGTGTATTTTGGCTAGGGGTTGTTGGTTTAGGTTTAGTTGTGCCAGTACTTGCTAGCACGATTGCACCTAAGTCATGGCGTCATACAAAAGGGTTTTTAATCACGGTTTCTTGTAGCACCATTCTTGGGGTATTAGCCTTACGTCACTTCGTGGTGTATGCAGGACAAAGTTATATCAGTTAGTCAGTTTAAAACTTGGAGTTTAACCCTCAAAAAAGCCGCTTAACATATACTGTTTAGCGGCTTTATCGTACTCACAATATTTATAGCGTTAGATTATTTCTCACATTAGCTGTGGAAATTGACTCCCGGCGAAAATCACTTATTCCATTATTAATATCAATACTACTACCAGTACTACTATCAGTTTTACATTCCAAGAGCATCACATGTTAATCGAGCATGTTTATTTAGGTTTAAATTTATCCGATGCAATCATGTGCAGTAATGATATAGTCATTTTTATTTAATCATTTGATTCAGATGTTTGAAGAGTATTGATCATGAGTGTTTGTGGTAGTTGCGGATCAATGACTCGCAATAGATAAGCACCAAAATAACATAGAGGGATTTATGATTTATTGGCCGTTAAATAAGAACATTAGGTTGGTCAGCATACTGGCTATACTGTTGTTATCTGGATGCGCTTCGCAGCAAGTGAATACCAAAAGTAGTGTGATGGATTACCTTTATCCAAAGTCCAGCGAAGCAGTAATTACCCCTGCAATCCCTCAGTTAACTCTCCCGTTACGGGTTGGTGTTGCGTTTGTTCCTGCAAGTAAAAGTGATAGCTCATCTCATAACTCTTGGACCGGAAATAGTTATTCTGCAGGGTTATCGGAATCTAAGAAAACCGAAATTTTAGAAAGTGTTGCTAGTAACTTTCGGATGTTGGATTTTGTTAGCAGCATAGAAGTGATCCCTTCTGCGTATTTAACTGCTGGTGGTAGTTTTGCTAATTTGTCTCAAATACAAACTATGTATGGTATTGATGTGATCGCATTGGTTTCTTATGACCAAGTACAGTTCACCGATGAGGGCATATTATCGCTAAGCTATTGGACAATTGTCGGTGCTTATGTGGTATCAGGCGAGAAGAATGATACGAATACCTTGATGGATACAGTTGTCTACGATATCGACAGTAAAATGATGCTATTTAGGGCGCCAGGAACCAGTCAGATATCAGGCAGCTCAACACCTATTAATTTAAGTGAAGAGTTAAGAGCAGATAGTATTCAAGGCTTTGAGCAAGCAGCGGATAGTATGGTTATGAATTTAAACACTCAATTGGATAGCTTTAAAAAGAGAGTTAAAGAAAACCCTGATCAAGTAAAAATAACGCATAGTGAAGGTTATAGTTCTAAAGGTGGCGCACTAGGTTTGTTAGATATAACACTGTTTTTCATAATGATGGTATTTGGATTTAGAAACCGAGTAGGTAGAACATAATCAAAAACAGTACCTACACCCTAAAGTGTTAAATAATTAGCTTTTCTCAGTGCTTTTACTGAAGTATTGCATGCTGACATGTCCGCTTGTTGAAAGTACAGGCACAAAAAAACCACCAATATAGGTGGTTTTTTTAATGCAGAATAAACGTTAGGTTTTAGCGCGTTTCATCGCAGTGAAGAACTCATCGTTTGTTTTGGTCATGGCCAATTTATCGATAAGGAATTCCATACCTGAAACTTCATCCATTGGATTAAGGATTTTACGTAAAATCCACATCTTCTGAAGTTCATCTGGCGTGGTGAGTTTTTCTTCACGACGCGTACCTGAACGGTTGAAATCAATCGCTGGGAATACACGTTTTTCAGCTGCTTTACGAGAAAGGTGTAACTCTTGGTTACCTGTACCTTTAAATTCTTCGTAAATGACTTCATCCATCTTAGAACCAGTATCGACAAGCGCTGTTGCGATAATAGTTAAGCTACCACCGTGCTCGATGTTACGTGCAGCACCAAAGAAACGTTTTGGACGGTGTAAAGCGTTAGCGTCAACACCACCGGTCAGGACTTTACCTGATGATGGAATCACGGTGTTGTATGCACGTGCTAGACGCGTGATTGAGTCTAATAAAATCACCACGTCTTTTTTGTGCTCAACTAAACGTTTAGCTTTTTCGATAACCATTTCTGCCACTTGAACGTGACGTGAAGCTGGCTCATCAAAGGTTGAAGCAATCACTTCACCTTTTACCATGCGTTGCATTTCGGTTACTTCTTCAGGACGTTCGTCAATCAGTAATACCATTAACACCACTTCTGGGTTGTTGTAGGTAATGCTTTGCGCCATGTTTTGAAGTAATAAGGTTTTACCCGCTTTTGGCGGTGCGACAATCAAGCCACGTTGACCTTTACCGATAGGAGAGCATAAATCAAGAATACGCGAGGTAATATCTTCAGTCGAACCATTACCGCGTTCCATGCGTAGGCGATCTTCTGCATGTAGCGGGGTTAAGTTTTCGAATAAGATTTTAGAACGAGAATTTTCAGGCTTGTCGAAGTTTACTTCGTTGACTTTTAGCAGGGCAAAATAGCGTTCACCGTCTTTTGGTGGGCGGATTTTACCAAAAATGGTATCACCGGTACGCATATTGAAGCGTCGAATTTGGCTTGGAGAGACATAAATGTCATCAGGGCCTGCTAAGTAAGATCCATCTGAACTTCTTAAAAATCCGAAACCATCTTGAAGGATTTCTAATACACCGCCACCAAAGATATCTTCACCGCTTTTGGCGTGGGCTTTCAGAATTGAGAAAATGATGTCCTGCTTGCGAGCACGGGCCATATTGTCTAATTTCATGCTTTCAGCGAGTGAAACTAGGTCCGATATAGACGTGTCTTTTAATTCAGTTAAATTCATGTTGGGGGTCTTGTATTACGCGACGATGCTTACCGCAATCAATCATAGGGTATAACGGTGTAGATAAAGTGTGATTGATAAGCGAGTAGGAGTTTAGTTGAAAAAATCTGCTGAATAAATTAGCACTATATGGAGTGTGCGTCCAGAATTTTAGCTAATTATCGGCACAAATTGTTCACATATTGTGCCGATAATCACTATTCAAGCTCAAAATGCGCAGCATCGTCATGATTGATTAGCGTTATTGACTCTCATATATGAGAGTCTCTAAGCCAATAACGAGTCTAACAACAGCACTCGTTATGAATAATATTCAACATTCAATCAGATAGGCTGTGATTCTGATTTGAGGCTTGCTTAAGCTTGTGCGTCGATGAACTCTTTTAATTGAGTCTTAGATAGTGCGCCAACTTTAGTCGCTACTAACTCGCCGCCTTTGAACATTAATAATGTCGGGATGCCACGTACACCGTACTTAGCAGGTGAAACATTATTTTGGTCAACGTTAAGTTTAGCTACTGTTAGCTTACCTGCGTACTCTTCAGCTACGTCATCTAAGATTGGGGCAATCATTTTACAAGGACCACACCACTCAGCCCAGAAGTCTACCAATACAGGTAATTCTGAGTTAATAACGTCATTTTCGAAGCTGTCATCGCTTAGGTATACAATTTTATCGCTCATGTAAATCTCCAGATTTGGCACCATTGCTAGTTTATTAATGGCTTACCATGTATATTGGGGCGGTTAAATAGTTTTCAAGTAAACGTGTGGGCTATTTCAAACGATTAAGTCTTTTTTTGCAACACTAACGAGTATGCTTGTGCTATGAGCGAAACACATTTATCTACCCAAAGATTCGCCGACTTCCCTCTGAAACCAGAGGTTGTTCAGGCTTTAAACGAAAATGGCTTTGAATTTTGTACGCCGATACAGGCGTTATCTCTCCCCATTTTATTACAACAAAAAGATATTGCAGGTCAGGCACAAACAGGTACTGGCAAGACAATGGCTTTTTTGGTTGCAACCTTTAACCATCTTTTATCCGTTGCCGTGCCAGAAGGGCGACAAGTCAATCAGCCACGTTCAATTATCATGGCGCCGACTCGCGAATTAGCGATTCAGATTGCAAAAGATGCCAAATTATTAGAAAAACATACCGGCTTAAAAGTGGGTATTGTTTATGGCGGTGAAAGCTATGATGTTCAACGCCAAGTGCTTGATGCTGGTGTTGATATCCTTATTGGCACAACGGGTCGTATTATTGATTACGTTCGCCAAGGTGTGATTAGTTTGAACTCGATTCAAGCTGTCGTATTAGATGAAGCTGACCGTATGTTCGACTTAGGCTTTATTAAAGATATCCGTTTCTTGTTTAGACGTATGCCTGATGCGAAATCTCGCTTGAATATGCTTTATTCAGCGACATTATCAATGAAGGTACAAGAGCTAGCTTATGATCATATGAATGATCCTGAGAAAGTCGAAATTGCGCCTGAGCAAAAAACGTCAAAAAACATCAAAGAAGAAATTTTTTACCCTTCAACAGATGACAAAATGCGCCTGTTGCTAACATTATTAGAAGAAGACTGGCCAGAAAAAGCCATTGTATTCTCTAATACTAAGCACAGCTGCGAAAAAGTATGGTCATGGTTAGAAGGTGACGGTCATCGAGTTGGATTGCTGACAGGTGACGTGCCGCAAAAGAAACGAATTCGTATTCTTGAGCAATTTACTAATGGTTCGCTTGATGTGTTAGTGGCAACTGATGTTGCTGCGCGTGGCTTACATATTTCTGATGTATCTCATGTATATAACTATGACTTACCGGATGACTGTGAAGATTATGTTCACCGTATTGGCCGAACTGGACGTGCAGGTCAAAAAGGCGTGTCAGTGAGTTTTGCATGTGAAGAATATGCATTAAACTTACCTGCAATTGAGACTTACATTAAGCACTCAATTCCAGTGACAAATTACGATCGTGAAGCGTTACTTGATGATTTACCGCCACCAGTGCGTATTCATCGTAAACACCCAACGACTCGTGGTCGTGATGGTGCTAACCGTAATGGTGCTCACCGCAGTGGTGGTCGTCCACCTCAAAGGAATCGCAGACACTCGTAAATGACTGTTTCAGCTACATTACCCTGTTACGCCGCGATAACGCTTGGCTCAAATAGCTTTAATATGTTGGTTGCCCAAACATTGGATGGCCAACCAACGATTATTGCTAAATATAAGCAAAAGGTGCGCTTGGCTGAAGGTATTGGCGAGGATAATCGCTTAGCTGAACATGTGTTACAGCGTGGTCTTGATTGCTTGCAAATGTTTGCTGATATGCTTGAAAAACATCAAGTAGCTCAGCAACATGTTGCTGTTTTTGCCACAGCAACACTCCGTGTTATTTCTAATGCGGCTGAATTCCATCAACGTGCGTTACCGATATTAGGTCATCCTATTGAGGTGATTAGCGGTCTGCGTGAAGCTGAGCTTATTTATCAAGGCATGGCAGCGACAACCGAAGGTGATGGCCAGCGTTTAGTGATTGATATTGGCGGTGCAAGTACCGAGTTTATTATTGGTAATGGCAACGAAGTGCTATTTAAAACCAGCTTAGATTTTGGTTGTGTACGCTTTAATCAACAGTTTTTCAATCAAGTTCCTCATCAGCTTCAGCATTTTGAACAAGCTAAAGCAGCGGTGTCTGATGCGTTGCTTCCTCATAGTGAATTACTTAGAGAGCTAGGTTGGCAAGGGGTGGTTGGTGCCTCAGGCGCGGTTCAGTCCGTGGTTTCGGTACTGAATCATCGTGAGCTATCTGAAATCATTACCCTTAAAGTCTTATATCGATTTCGTGATGAAGTGTTGGCGCAAAAGAATGAATCTTTGCATCATATTCAAGGCTTATCTGAAGAAAAAGCACCGACTTTTGCTTCAGGCATCGCCATATTAATCGCCTTATTTGAATTGCTTGATATTGAGTCGCTAAATTTATCTGGCGGCGCACTTCGAGAAGGGGTGCTGAAAATGTTGGCTGACAGAGTTGAGCTGGGCTAAGATTTGAAAAAGTGCTTGTTATGAGCGATCAAAAAAGGACCTAAATAGGTCCTTTTTTATTGTGGCGTATTTGATTTATTTAACGATATTCAATAAATCTTGCTCTAGTGTCACTTCAGGGCTTTCTACGATACGGCCAATCTCTTTATTGTCTTGTTCAACGATAAAGGTTGGGATACGTGTAAAGTCATAGTTAGCGGCTAAACCTTCAGGATCAAGCTTGCTGCGATCAACACCAATGTAGGTAACGGTGATATTCGGGTTAGCAACTTCTTCGATTAGCTTCATGAAACGTGGTGTTTCACGATGACAATCAGGGCACCAAGTTCCAATAATCACAACCACATTTGTTGGCGTGGTAATGGCTTTTAATGCTGAGATAGTCGCGGCATCTGTTTGATAGTTTTCAAACTCTTCTGCATAGCCTGGTAAATCTTTTTCTAATGCTGAAATTTCAACAATACCTGTGATAATCACTTCTTGTTTCTCCTCGCTACATGTTGCCATGAAGCCTGATTGCTCTTCATCAAACGCACAGCCGCTGCTAGCTAAGGCTGAACCTACAACCAATTGGCTGCTAAAGAAAAGGGCGGTTGTGGCTAATAATGTTTTAACAGTTTTATGCATGATAAAGTCTCATGAAAGAAGAATGCAATAATTCAATCATTTTGACGTAAGTTAGGGAAGTTGAATATGAGCGACCTGTTAGCTAGATCACTCACAAGGGCAATAATTCAAAGAGAACTTTGAACTTGCCCATAAGTGCGATAAATACTGTTACAGATATAAGAATCTTATTGCATATCATATTCCTGATGCACTGTTTTTGTCCTTTTTGGGCTGTTTTTCTGTCGAGAAAATATGCCAAGACTTTTCAATTCCTGATTCTTGCCACTTAGCCACAGCAACTAATCTGTGTTCACGTCCCTTGATGGCTGCTGGGATCATATTATCTTCAAAATACACTTGCGAAGTAATGTTTTGCTTGTTGATCCCTTGCGCCACAATCAAGCGGGTAATTTCTTCGGTGCGCTTTTTAGCGAGTTCATGGTTATAGGTATCGCTACCCTCGGGGCTTGTATCACCAATCAAATAAATCTTCGCGTCTGGGTGGTGTTTGACTGCGTTTACCATTTTAGCCAAACGATTCGATTCATACTCAGTCAGTGTGTGTTTATCAAATTCAAACATCACCACTCGGCTGGCTTTTTTCTCCACGGTGACGGCATTCTCGCAGCCATCGTTATTGATAACTGAACCGTCAGGAGTCGTTAAGCACAGATCTCTAGCTGTGATAACGCCATCGGCATCGGCATCAGTTAAATCACGACTTTGCTGTTCAACCATGGCTGGTTTAGGTGTTTCAATACAGGCTGATAGCATCAATGCCACGAGGCAAAGTGGAAGCATATTAAGGTGTTTCATATTACTTCTCCTCTTGCCATTGTGTTGGGGTGTCGACTCTAAATGATTCAATGAGTTGACCTGTGGCGTTAATTAATCGATACGATGCAATATGATAATTGTAATAGGCGCTAAGGTAGTTTTTTCTGGCTAAATAAACTTCTACTTTGGCATCTAACACATCAAGAAGTGAGCGTCTTCCTAGCTCAAATTGACGTTGATAGCCTTGCTCTGCTTGCACGGCTTGGTCCACATTCACTTGATAAAACTTACGTTGCTGGCCAACAAATTCATAGGCGTTCCAAGCAAGTCGAGTGCCTTCAATTACTTGTTTTTCAGTTTGCTGACGAATTGATTTTGCTTGTTGTACTTGCCAGGCTGCGGCTTCTGCTCGGTCATTGGTTGAACCGCCATTGTAGAGGTCATAACTGAGCATTAGCATGGCTCGTGCATCTTCATCAGGCCCTTCAATCCCACCAATGTTGTCATTTTTATTGGCTTGTAACTCGATTGATAACTTAGGCCAGTAGTCACTTTTTTCTCGCTCATACTGTGACGACGCAGCTTGAGTATCGTTGATGGCCGCATCAATTTCTGGATGGTTCTTAACGGCTTGCTCTAGTGCCAGCTTGAGTGATGTAGGTACATAATTAAAATCGGGTTTGGCATCATGCAGCTCTGTGGGAAGTTGGCCAACTAGGTCGTAATAACGAGCTTGTAAATCCATTTGCTCATTGCGCGCAGCAAGGTATCCCGATTGACTTGTTGCTACACGGGCTTTGACTTGCGCGACGTCTGACTCACTACTCAGGCCTTTTGCTTGACGCAAAATAATGTCTTTTAAGATGTCTTCGTGTTCGACAATATTACGTTCAGCAAGCCCCACTACACGGTTAGACAGCATTAAATTGAGATACACTGTTGCGACATCTAAGCTGAGGTTTTCAGCTTCAGAAATCAGCCCAAAGCGTTCAGCCTCTTGTTCAAATTCGAGGCGGTCAATTTCTGAAGTGGTTCTAAAACCATCAAATAACAGCTGCGACACTTTCACGCCTAACTCGGTGCGATTTAAATCAGTATCGACGCGTTGGCCGCTGTTATAGCGCACCTCTTCATAGCCTACACCACCATACAACTTCACTTGGGGTAAATAGTCTCCTACTGCGGCTTTCTTATAGCGAACAGCAGCTTCAAAGCTAGCGTATTTTTGCTGCAGCCTAGGGTGATGATTTATCGCTTCAGCCACCGATTGTTCTAGCGTCATTGCTTGAACTTGAGTGGACATCACTAAAGCAGAAATGAATAGCAGTTTTTGCATAGTATCCTTACCTTCTGGTACCTTTACGGTTCTCTTAGTGCATTTGCTTTGGCTCGTAATAATGGTTTAAGCCAGTAATTTAAAACTGTTTTTTGACCGGTCAAAATATCTGTAGAAGCTTGCATTCCGGGGATAATTGGCCAGCCATTGAGCTGAGTTTCATCTGTTTTTATGTGCGCCTCATAATAGGTGGTGCCATCTTCTAGTTGCTGGGCATCTGGACTGACATAAATAACCTCACCTTTAATGCCACCATAAATGACAAAATCATAAGCGGTGAATTTCACCATGGCTTGCAGTCCAGTATGGACAAATGCGATGTCCTTAGGCGCTATTTGGCTTTCAATAATCAGTTGATCATCTTGCGGCACTATTTCCATGATAACTTGCCCCGGTTCAACCACTTGGCCGGCGGAGCGCACCAGAATATTCGACACGCTACCTGTGACTGGCGTAGTGATTTGGGTGCGTTCGAGCCTATCGGCTAGCGCTTTCATGTTTTCGGTTAACGCTGAGAGTTCGTTACTGGTTTTATTACGCTCATCAGTCATGCGATTAATAAAATCGAGTGCCACATTGCGTCGCTCTGCAACCGCTTGACTGATCGCGGCCTGAAGCTGTCTTTCACTGGCTTGCGAGGCAGATAACTCTCCCTGTAAACGAACTGCGTCTCGCTCAAGTTTTAGTAGTTCAAGTTCGGCAACGGCGCCTTCACTAACCGCTTCACGGGTCATACGGATTTCTTGTTTCGCCATGCTAAGACCACTGCGTTGAGCCTCAATATTAATATTCACTTCTTCTTTGGCTTGGCGTTTTTGCTCGACGATTTGCGCTGTTTGATCTAATTGCGATATCAGTTGTGAGAGTTGCGATGAGTATATTGCTTGAGCACGACGATTGGCTGAAGGGTCTGCAATCTCAAACTGTTGCAGACTGACTTGCACTTGTGAAAACCATAATGGTTCATTGTCATTGATTTGCACACTTTCAAGTAATGCTTCTAATCGTGTGAGTTGGTTTTTTAAGGCAACGCTATTGAGTCTTGCCTCATGGAATGCTGAGGCAAATCGTAACTCATCTATCACTAATAAAGTTTGTCCCGCATTAACGGTATCGCCTTCTTTGACTAAAATTTCTTTTAAGCTGCCGCCATCTAAACTTTCTATTTGCTGAACGGCTGTGGCTGGTACCACTTTGCCTTCGCCAACCACCACCTCTTCTAAGGTGGCGAAGGCAGCCCAAGTAATCGTAGCCAAAAGCAAGGCAACAGTCAGCATGATGACAGTGTTGGCACGTTTTGCCCCTTCAAGGTGTTTGATGTGCATGTTGGCACTCATGATTTCACCTCATTGCTTGTATGTTGGCGCACATTGACCGCTTTAATTCGGCGCTTACTGGGCTCAATAAATTCACTGGCAGATTTCTCGCCGATTATCGCCCCTTTATCCATTACTATGATGCGATCACAAAGGCTCAATACTTTGGGGTTATGGGATGAGATTAGCAGGGTGCAATCAGCCGTATTCATTTTCAGGCTACTGATAATTTGTGTTTCACTGCGCTCATCCATGGCACTTGTTGGCTCATCTAATATCAGTAGTTTAGGTTGTCTGAGTAAAGTACGGCAAAGGGCAATAGCTTGACGTTGTCCGCCCGATAATTGGCGGCCAAATTCACCCACTTGGCTGTTTAAACCACTGCCGAGTCTATCCATTAACTTATCGATACCCGTATTCATCATGGTTTTAGCCAGTAATGCTTCATCCACGTGCTGGAGTCCGTAAAGTAAGTTGTCTAGGACGGTGCCATAAACTAAACAGGGTTGCTGACTCATATAACCGATATGGTCACGAAGTCGATTAACGGACCATTGTTGCGCTTCGAGTTGATTGTAAAAAAGTTGACCTTCATTTAATTGATACTGCCCTGCAATGAGTGCCAGTAATGTTGATTTTCCCGCACCTGCGGGGCCATAAAAGCCGACTTTTTCTCCAGCATTGATATCAAGGGATATGTCATTAAATGCAGTTAGTGGCTGCTCAGGGTAACTGAAACTTGCGTGTCGTAGATGTAGGCTGCCATTAAATGGGAATTGCGACACACTCATTGATTGCTGCTGGTTTTCTTGGGGTAAAGACAAGATAGATTCAACCGAAGTAATTGCTGAGCGAGTCTGTTGGTATTTTAGCAATAGCATGGCTATTTGATTGATAGCACTTGAGGCGCGTCCGCTGAGCATGACGATGGCGATAAGCCCGCCCATGCTCAAGTTACCCTGATGAATTTGATAAACGCCAGTAATAATCAGGCCAATGGACACTAGCTGCTGACAATTCATCACACTATGGCTTAGGGTATTTGAGCTAATACGGGACTCATTTTGCCAATCTGCAAGACTACTGACGGTTTCATGCCAAATACGTGAGGCTTTAGCTTGACCGTTATTTTGTTTAATTTCGGCTAGCATATTGAGGCTTTCGACTAGATGTGCTTGGCGCTGAGTAGACAGTTTTGATGATTCTTCTATGGTCACTGATAAGCGCTTTTGCATAAAAACACTCAGTAAAATGAGTACGACCATGCAGGTTAATGGCACAAACACCATGACGCCACCTAACCATGCAATTAAAAGCAAAAACAATAGGGTAAAAGGTAAATCCACTGCCGTGACAAGGGTAACTGATGTGATGAAGTCACGAATGCTATCAAATTCTTGTAATTGTTTAGCGAAAGCCCCTGATGATGCGGGGCGGTTTTCAAGCCGCATTCCGACGACTTTTTCAAATAATGTGCTTGAAAGTTTAATATCAACTTGCTTGCCAGCGACGTCAGCAAGACGGGTACGAGCTTGGCGCAGTAACCAGTCAAAAACAATCGCAATGGATGCACCGCTAGCGAGGACCCATAAGGTATCAATGGCTTGGTTGGGCACAACGCGGTCATACACATTCATGGTAAATAATGGTGTGACTAAGGCGAGTAAATTAATGGCCAGAGAACCAATCAGAAAACTGCCGTAAAACGGTTTTACTTCATCAAATGCGGCTAAAAGCCAATGTCTTTTAGTCTCTTTGTGGTGCTCAGTACCTCGCTCGTCGAGTTGTTCGAGTGGCTTGAGGTACCAACACAGGCTGTTTTTTTGAGGAAACTGTTGGCTTAATTGTTTGGGTGAGATTGTTGATTGTTCACCTGCAGCATTGAGTAAGGTAAAACCTGCAGCTTGTTTTTGGGTAATGAGAAAAACCTGTTGATTAGCATCGGTCAGGAGTGCAGGTAGCGCTAAATGCTGGCTATCAATTTTTTGTGAAGCAGCGTCCAAGCTTATTTTGGCCATCGCCGTGGTGAGTTGGATGGCGATGTCTTTTTGTACGGGCAGTGCCTGCTGCACTTGTTCAGTGCTAATGCTTAAGCCAAAGTGAGCTTTGGCTAATACTAGAATATTAACTAAGGCTTCATGTTGAGCTATATCGGCATGACTGCTATCTGTAACTGACATTGTAATATTGCGTATCCTTATGCGTTTTTAGTTTTTGATTCTAGCTTTGATTTAATAAGGCCTGATGGGCGGCTAATTGGTTTATTTCATCCAATTCAGTTTGACTTAAATGGACATCTGTTTGCACATCGAATAATGAAGCGTCTTGCTGATGTGCCATGGACTGTTTTATCGCATCAGTTAGCGCTAATAGGTTTTCAGCCTCAGTTTGATTCTCTGATGTTGCATTCATTTGGGTATCGTCTGGAATTGGCTGTATCTCATCAAAACCTGGCTGCTGAATAAGCTTGTCATATGAATGAGTTTGCTGCATATCGATTGATAATTGGCTGGTTGACTCAATCGTTATTGTTGATAAACCTTCATTGGGCAGTGCTGGTGCCAACAACTCTTGCGCTACTGGGCTCATTTCACTGAATAGGGCTAAGTTATTATCGAGATGACTAAAAATTGGCTCTACAGTTTGAGCTTCAGCGTCGGTAATAGGTTGCGGATCTTGATATCCGTATTCAGGTTTACCGCTGAGTAATGGTTCAGACTCTGGTTGAAACTCTGGTGCAGATTCTGGTTCAAAGTTTGGTTCAGATTCTGGTTCAAAGTTTGGTTCAGTCCCTGGTTCAAAGTCGGGCTCTGAATCTAAGGTCAATTTACTGTAGTCATTGGACGCAACAGGGGGCATCGTATCTTGATGAATAAGTATGTCATCTGATATGACTGGTTCATCAATAGGTAAAATGGCGTCTATAGGTTGGCTTGATAATGGGTTACGCGACTGCTCATATTGATAACGAGCGAGGGTTTGTTCCATTAACTCGATTTCAGCAAATACAGCTGCGGCAGTTGGAGTCAGGTTTCGATAGCCATGTTCATAATGCCGCACTTGCTCAAATTGTGCTCTTTCATGCATTTCTTGCATGATATCGAGCTGCATCATCTCTAGTGCTGCTTCATCATTAAATGGGTGGACTATCGGATCGTCGAGTTCCGCTGGCTGGGTAACCGTCATCGCCATTGCCATATTGAAAGCTGAAACGTAGGCGGCATTCGCTGCAAATGTATTGGCTGCAAATGCATTAGCCACCACGGCGTTGCTATCAACGGTAATGGTGATGGTTTCAAGCTCACCATCGGCCACATCAGAACCTAATGTCGCAATCGGATCGAGTGATAAGGTAATTGTTTCCCCGTCTGTCGCACCGCTTAATGTAAGCCCTGCGACATCTTCAATATTAACAATCCATTTGTTGCCTTGTTTTTCACCTTTCGAAAGCGTCATGCCATCTGATAGGCCAAGAATCGTTAATGTTGCGGTTTCATTTGGTGCAGGGTTTTGCAGCTCTAAGCCCAAGTTTAAAGCGATATTGTCAGTTTGATTGGTCGTGAAGTCGGCAAATTGCGTCCAAATAGGCGGATCGACCTCTGGGGTTAATTCAATATCAAAGGACACGGTTTGACTTTGGCTTCTGTCGAGCTCTTCCGAGCCGAGGACTTCCGCTGTATCAATACTGGAAATTGCCATTTCAACATTGAGCGTACCAAAGGCAAGTTCACCAGGTAATATTTTGACTTCAGCTAAGCTGACAGCTTCAACAATTAAGCTGGCGATATATCCACCTGAACCATTAGCGGTTAAAGCAACAAATTGCCCATCAATTTCTACACCTTCAAGGTCGACAAGGGCACTGGCGTCACTTGAGGTGATTAGAAAATCAACAACAAAGAATTCACTCCCATCGAGATTAAGTAGTTCTGCGGCAATTTCTACTTTGATGTCATCGCCCTCATTACCCGTATAATCGTCTGGAGCAGAAATGATTTGTACGCCATCTGCGACAGGGCTGACGCCAACAATAAAGTCCATTGAGGTAGTCACAAAATCATCTGTGCCTAACTCTTGGGTGATGATGGATAAAGACAGTGGCATATCACCGTTAAAGTTGTGTGGAGGCTTAACGACTATGCTATCTAGTTGATCGGGTGTGACTGTCCAATAGGTTGTCGGAGTACCATTGAGTTGACCGCCATCAGCGCCATTGTTTGGCAGAATGTGTAAATCACCACCTGCATCTTGGTAATAGACAGTCGCCCCTTCTGGCACGCCATTAAGAGTGATGTATTGCACCTCTGAACCATCTAAATCAATTAAGCCGATAACTGAGCTATTAATGCCACTAAGCAAAATATCGGTATCTTCTGTACCGTTGATAGTGATTAGGCCTGCTGGAATGTCAGCAGCGTCGGTTACTGGGTTTACATGAATCGTAATTGTGTCACTGAAATTGGTGGTATCGATGACATCTGCTGAGTCAATATCAGCGGTGTCACTGACTGCACCTGATATCTGTAACCTAAAGTCTCCACTTAAATGCTCGGGAGGCGAAAATTGTAATAAGGCCAGCGCTGAATTTAATGCAGCATTGGTAGAACCTGTGAATTCCCATGTATCTGTGGTGCCAGACTTTAATTGGAATAATCCTGAGTTATCAATTAGCTGACCACCATCGAGCAGTTGAATGGTGAATAATTGGGCGGGATTATCAAGCACCACTTTTTCAACACCACCATTATCAGCAGTTGGATCTAGATCCTCATAAGTAAGGAATAAGCCAAGTGATGTCGGATCGTCCTCATCCATAGTATCAACTAATACATCTAGCGATAGGCCATCAGCGATAGGGGAGATATTAATATCCAGACTCTGGCTATCATCAACTAGGGTATCACCACTGAGTGAGTCCGTTGCAATAATGCGAATAGGGATGACCATATCTCCGGCAAAGTCGTCGGCAACATTGTGCAGTGTGAGGTTACTTAATGATGCTGTGGTAAAGACATATTCAATCACGTTTTCACCGCTGGCATCATAAAGCGCAATGACATCACTGCCACTGAAATAGCCCCCTTGTGGGAGATCACTAGCAAGCACTCTAAAGCTAATCACATCATTATTATCGCTCGTGATGGATAGGTTTAAGTGGCCAGCAAAACTGATGGCGTTATCTTCGGTAGCATCTACGGTCGTCGATTGCAGTGCCGTCACAGTTGAAGCTGTTGAGGTTGAAGTGGGCTGATCAAAGGTAACAAAAATATTGGCTGAAATAACTTCTGGGTCATCTCTATCTAGCACTCTGGCTTCTACAAGGATAGCTTGAAAGAGTGTGATGTGGTCACTTGATATGGTCATTCCTTCTAAAATCGCCAGTGATTGTTCTTGAACTGAGTCACTGGTCATATTATTGCTAGGAATTATCCATCGGCCATCACCGTCGTTAATTGCGCCATTTGGATGGGTGATATACCAGCCGTCAGCACTTGGCATTGTAATAACGATATAGTCGAGTACTTCAGAGCCATCAATATCACCATCAAAAAACACAATATCATCGCCAATGGTAATTGGCTGTCCATCAGGACTATAAAGGACGGTGTTGTTCACCTGTAATCGTGTGATGCCTTCTACAACGGCATCGACTTCAATAGAAAGCTGACTCGCGATATCTTGAACCGACGTTTCTCCTGTATCAGAGGTGTCGGTAATTTGATAAATAACGTCTAATGAGAAAGTACCGTCAGCATCTTGTGGTGGCAGTACGGCTAAGCGTCCCGAGTTGAGTAACTCTATTAATGTTGGGCTAAATTCATCGGTAAGTTCAGATAGTAATAGGCCTGAACTGCCCACGGTTATTTCAGCGCCATCGAATAAGTAAATGATCCCCTCACTAGAAGGAAAGATCGTCATATCTGTGATGCTTTCACTACCGTCAATATCGGCTAACAAAGCCGGTATTAAACTCAGTACAATAGGTTGATCTTCTTTGCCATTGCTGGTGGTAGTTAATGTTGCGGATGTTTCATCAATTACTGGGGCAATATCAATATTGAGATTGAGTTCGTATTGCGCACTATCGCCATCTAATTCGGTGCTTTCGACAAATAGTTGTAAGTTAATTTGACCACTAAAATCTTCAGCGGGTCTGATTGACAGTGCAGATAACTCTGCTGCTGTAACGCTATAAATAGGTGCTGAACCGTCAAAACCGACTACGGGTAAATTAACAATCTGGCCATTGCTGTCGACAAAGTTTGCACCGTCAGGCAAGCCCACAATGCGTAAGCTTAAACTTTCTGAGCCATCATCATCTGAGCTAATTACCGTAAATGATAGTGGAATATCAGTGTCCTCATTGAACGCCGCCACTGAATTGATATTACCATCATTGGTAATTTCCCAGACTGTGGGATCTGAGGTGATGGTAGGCGCATCATTGGCGACACCGGTGAGAGCTATCGTTATGGTTTGTGGGGCACTGTAATTGGGATTGGGATTGATAATACTGTCTACTGGATCGATACCATCTTGGGTAGTTTCTGTCGCATAGCTGCGAACCGAAATAGTAAAGTCGCCAAGATTTGCAGAGCTTGCGTCTGCTAAAGGCACTAGCATGGCTTCTGGACTGGCAAAAAGATCGTCTACCGAGACTGTCCACACATTGTTGCCTAAATGGATGGCGCTTGGGGCATCAATCTGCCAACCATCTGGTAAGGTTAATTCAAAATGGAGGCTTTCAGAGCCAGATGTATCGGTTAATTCGCCAAATAAAATTGTGTTTAAAGCGATAGGCTGATCTTCTTGACCATTGATATCACGAGTCACTAATGTGGGAGCATCAGCAATTGGGGTGACATTGATGGTGATTGTTTCATTGGTGCTTTGCGCAGTATCGCCATTATCAGGCTCAGTCGAGATGGCCCTAACATCAAAGCTATATTGGCCCGCTAAATTTTCACCGACTGTAGCTTGTAATAATGCTAATTCATCTGCACTGATTTCTTGGCCATTGGCGATAGAGAATTGCACACCTTCACTGTTTGTACTGGTGAGCTGAATACCTAGTGCAATATTGAAAATGACATAGGTCATGACCTCAGAGCCCTGAGCATCAATGCCAACCACATCCTTAGTACTGGCTGACAGGCTTATATTGAAAGCACCATCATCTTCATTGACATCATAGGTAAACTGGCTGGTGTTTTCCCATTCAGGTGTGTCGGCAACAGAGGCGATAGTCAACGGAACTTCAGTCGAGATTGACGGCTTGTTATTAATATTGACCGTGATTTCAGCGTTGATGGTTAAGGTTGCATCCGAGGCGTCTTCAGGAGGGTGGAACACTAAGTCACCGCTAGGGATCGCTATACCAAGATTACTGATCAACAGATCTCCACCACTCAAGATATAGTTCCCATCGGCATCTAGGCTGACAGGTTGGCCATCTAATGTGAGTGTGCCACCTGTTAAAGATGCTTTGTTGATGACAATGCTTTGAATGATTTCCCCTTCATCAATATCGCCAGGCAAGGCGACGATAGATAAAGCCCCAGGTGTATCTTCGGTATAATTGGGGTTGAGCACCTTGATAGAGCCTGCTTTATCGTTAGCCGTGATGGTGAGGTTATCAATGACGGTATCACCATCAGTATCGGTGACATATACCTGAACCACCTCACTATAAAACAGTTCATCATATTCAAAAATCATACTGGTTACTGTGGCTTTACCATTGGCAGTAATCACTAACGTTCCGTACTTAACTCCGGTATCGGTAAAGAGTTCAACGGAATCGCCTGCTGAATATTCTGTGCCTTTGTATATAAATTTACTGACTTGTGCTCCATCAGCGCCTTGTTGTTTTTGATTAAACAAATTAACACTGTGGTCAGCATTGTTTTCTTCGGTAAAGGTGAGTGATGAGTCATGTTGAATGGGGACATCATCTTGAACATTGATATGTATCGTTTGACTGTTTGAGGTATCGCCATCGGCATCGGTTGCGATAACGTCAAAGCTGATAGTTAAGGTATTTTCACCATCGCCATCAGGATGATCTATGGCCTCAAATTGCTCAAATTCAACTTTACCATTGGCGTTAAATCGCACTCTAAATACTTCACTACTGTCTCCGGCTCTAATGGCGGTATACCAGCCGTTACCATCAGCAAAATTACTGAGTAATATTGACTGCCCACTACTGGTATAAGCCCCAAAAATAAAGCTGGGATCAAATTCAATACGACTAATATCATCACTGCCATTATCGATATTTAATACCGCACTGCTAAGGACGCTGTTGTTCTCGACTAGCTCACCTTCATCGATTGTTAAGATGAGCGAAGAAGGTAGACTTGGAGATTCTCCATCGTAAATATCAATAGAAATAATGGCGTTTATATCTGTGTTATCGCTGTCGGTTGCGACAACATCGACGTTGATTTTGCTTTCAACACCCGAGCCTGCGATGTTGTCAATTGGGCCTAACATACGCATTTCAAAATCAATTTGAGCTGTGGACTCGGCATCGATATGGATGTCTGTTGGCAGGCTCATTCTGAACACAACAGTTCCGTCAGCTGTTTGTCCTTCTGCTGTTGCCCCGTCATTAGATATCACCCAATACACGAGTGACCCATTTTGAGTCACATCATTATTGTCTGCATCTACAACCACGTCGCCATCGGTAATGGCAAATTTGATATCGACGATGGGGTCGCCTTTAGCACTGATATTAATAAAGCCACTAGCACGGTTATCAACGCCTGGAGTAACGCTAGGCAGCTCGCTAATTTGCACTGTGATGCCAGTAATTTCACCTGCTTCATCATCTTTTACTGTCAACGTCATCGTGGCTTGTGTTGTATCGCCATCATTATCAGTTATGAATAAGCCAAAGTTGATGTCGTCAGTATCAATTTGATCAAAAGGTTGATGGAGCGTTGTTGTATAGCCATGAGATAAAGTGACAGATTCAGTATTCCAGCCATTGTCGATCGCAATGGTAAATATTGGTTGAGCAGGATCGCCAGTATGTGCGGTTAGCGTTAATCCATCAGCGGATAAGTCAAATTGAATTACTTCACCGCCAACGGTGAGCTCAGGAAGCTGGTCAATATCAAACCCTAATGTGTCGATAGCATCGGCACCGACTTGAATATCAAACTGACCTGTTTGGGCAATAGGTGTTCCTATGAGATTTGTTTCATCAAAAATCAAGGTTTCAATATTATTGATAGCTGCATCATTGCCATCTTGTATGTTCCATTTAAGGTTACCTAAATCGATATGACTGCCATCAATATCATTGGCATCGATTAATGTGGCTAATTCCAGTGATTCAGCACTGTAATGATCTAATGGCCTAGTTAATGACATTACCGCTGTCACATCGACATCATCGCCATTACTGACAGCAGAAAGAGATAAGGTAAATACAGTGACTCCATTTGCAGATGCAGTGATGGTTTTAGCATCTGGACTGAGGATATAACTGAGACTGTCGCCATTAGATGTTAGTCCTAATGCGGTTAATGGGATTAATGATAAACTACTAAACACCACAGAACTGGCGACGATGGAGTCTGAACCTGCGGAAATGGTAAAAGAGCGTGAGTCTGTATTAGGGGAGTTGATAATCGCTTCTGCAGTCGAAAAGCTGGCATCACTCATGTTACCAATTGCACCGTCAGCGATGATAATGGTACTGGTTGCAGATGCAATACTGCCGTCAAAGTCCGTAACTGTGTAGTCAAAACTTATGGATTGTTCTACGGTGTTATCTAGATTGTCACTTGCCTCAAATCGCCAAAAGCCATTGTATAAAACCGTTAATTCACCTTTACCTGTATCAATAACAGCTGGAGAGCCTTCTAATACGGGGTAATCGATGCCATTAAATGTGACGGTTTCGACGACCAGTGGGCCTTCGATAGTATAATCGTTACCAGTTATCGAGCCCGTCATAGCGGTATCTTCAATGGCTGTGAAGTGATCGTCAATGGCTAATTCAGGGGTATCTTTTACATGCAGTATGGCGTAAGTGATGATTTGCTCAGTTGTGCCATCTGTATCCGTTTGCAGCCCCTCAACTCGAATTAATGTGGATAAATTACCTGTAGCAGGGTTATCCAGCGTTTGATAAAGGGTAACGTCGAGTTCGGTTCCGATAAGCGTCGCTTCAAGGACGAGTTCGTTATCTCCATCCCTAAAAACTTGGAAAGACAGGCCGTTTGGCGCGATCACAATCGACAAGTCTTGGCCATTAGATTGGTTTTGTAGAAGAAAGGATTGGTCAGTTGATAATGTCAGGTCGGCATTAAGAATATCAAAACTAAACTGGGCACTTGTTTGATTGTTAATGTTTAACACTAACTCATATAAATAACCATCATCAGGAATATCTAAATACGGCATTTCATCTGTAGCGGTATTCCCTGCAAGGTCGGTCACACTGACACTCATCTGCCAACTTACACGTTGATCTAATCCATCTACATCTAAGGTTTCATCAAACTCCCAAGTGCCATCGGCCTTAACATCAGTAGTAAATGTTTTGGTGGTGACTCCATCAGTTAGCGTTAGAGTGATTGTTTGGCCTTCTTCTGCACCTGTTGTGGTACCAGATAAAGATGATTCTCGACCATAGGTAAATAATCCGACGTCAAACCCATCTGCGCCAGTATCGATATCAATGGTTACTTGAGTATCTATAAGAAGTTGATCCGTTGCGCTGGCGGTATTTCCCGCGACATCGGTTGCCGTTGCTGATGCTGTTAAAATACCGTCAACAAAACCTAATGCGGCTAGATCTTGCGCTGAAATGGTCCACGTACCGTCACTATTGACCGTGGTGATGATGCTGGTGGAAGTATTATTCGCATCCGTCAGCGTGACAGTCACATCTTGTCCTGCTTCAATATTAGTGACGGTTCCGCTAACAACGACGGCCAAAAGCTCAGTTTGGTTAATGATATCGTCGTTATCTATGATGTTAATTGTGATGATAGCCGTGGTATCAACGGGTAACTGAGTTGTCGCAGTGGTAGGGTTGCCAGCATCATCGTTAACACTTGCTGTGACTTCTAAAGAGCCATCATCAAAACCTGATAAGTCTTGAGCTGCAAGTTGCCAAACTCCAGCAATGACTTGTGTGGTTAACGTTAGACTATGGCCTTGATTATCGGTAATGACAACGGTGACGGTTTGGTTGTCTTCAACATCGGTTACCGTGCCCTGAATAACCACTTGTGTCATTTCAGTGGCGTTAATGACACCATCATTATCAAGGATTTCAACCGTGATATCGGCAAGAATATCGACAGGTAACTGAGCAGTGGCAGTAGCAGGGTTACCTGCAATATCGTTTACGGTTGCTGTGACCTCTAAAGAGCCATCATCAAAACCTGATAGGTCTTGGGCTGGTAATTGCCAGATCCCACCATTGACTTGAGCTGTTAACGTGAGGCTATGACCTTGGTTATCAGTGAGATTTATCGTTACGGTTTGACCATCTTCGATATGGGTAACCGTCCCTTGAATCACCACTTGAGCCATTTCGGCGGCATTAATCACGCCATCGCTATCAATGATTTCAACAGTGATTTCGGCAAGGGTATCTTTGGCTACGGTGTTGTTACCAATACTTGGATTGCCTTCAACGTCAATGGATAAGACTCTTAGGCTGAGTTCACCTTCTGCTAGTGAAGATAAATCTAGATTATCTAACTGCCATTGACCATCAACAACTGTGGTATTGAAAATAAGGCGTAAGCCATTAATATCAGTGACCCATACAAGTACGTTCTGACCATCTTCAATATTAAGTGCTTCACCTCGTAAAGTCGTTGTGGAGACTTCAATCGCATTGAGCGTATTGTCATCGTCGACAGCTTCTATGGTGACAGCAGCAAGGGAGTCTTTGGTGACAATCGTAGAGGTTGAGGCTGGGTTACCTGCGATATCAACGGTGCTAACGGCAAACAGGATATCGCCATCAACGAGTGAAGAGATATCGGCATTATCAATTTGCCAATTTCCCGCTGTGATAGTGGTGGTAAAAGTTAACGATGTACCCAAAGAGTCAGTGACGATAATCGTCACGCTTTGGCCGTCTTCGACATCATTGACTTGCCCTGAAAAATCTAACCGTAGCATTTCAAAACGATTAATAATGTCATCACGGCCAGTGTCGACGTCGATATTAATGTCAGCAAGAATATCAACAGGTAACTGCGTTGCTGCCGTTGCAGGGTTACCTGCAAGATCGCTGACCTGCGCAGTTACGAACAGTGACCCATCATCAAAACTTGATAAATCTTGCGCAGCGAGTTGCCATTCTCCGTTTGAGACTATCGCGGTTAACGTTAGTGTATTACCTTGATTATCAAAGAGCAGTACGGTGACCGTTTGGCCATCTTCAACATTCGTCACAGTCCCTTGAATCACCACTTGAGTCATTTCAGCGGCATTAATCACGCCATCATTATCAATAATTTCAACACTAATACTTGCTAGGGTATCAATCGGGAGTGGTAATGATGAGCTTGCAGTATTTCCTGCAATATCTGTGACGGTGGCGGTTGCCACTAACGAGTTTTGATCAAAGGCTGACAGATCTTGTGAAGGTAGGGCCCAAAGTCCGTTAATCACAGAGGTTGTTATCGTTCGTGTGTTACCTAAATCATCGGTTAAATTGATGATAACAGTTTGACCATCTTCTACATTCGCTACGCTACCATGAAAATATACGTTAGTGATTTCTGTTGAATTGATAACACCATCATTATCCAGAAAATCGATACTAATCTCTGCGGTGGTATCGACAGGCATCGATGTCGTCGTCGTAGCAAGGTTGCCAGCGATATCACTGACTTCTGCGATAACGATTAGAGTACCATCATCAAAATGACTTAAATCTTGGGCAGGCAATGACCATTGGCCATTAATGACAGTGGTCGTGAGTGTTAATGCATTGCCGTGAGCATCACTTACTCTTACTGTGACGGTTTGGCCATCTTCAACTTTAGATACACTACCTTGTATGCCGACTTGTGTTTGTTCTGCTGCATTGATAACGCCATCATTATCGATAATGTCAACGGTGATCCCTGCTTGGGTATCTTTGATAATGGTATTACTACCAAATGCTGGGTTACCTTCAGCATCAATTGCCACGGCATAAAGGTGCAATACCCCGTCTGCTAAATCTGAAGCATCTAAGCCTGATAAACTCCAGATACCATGAGTGACTTCTGATGACAGGGTGAATACTTGCCCTAAACTATCAGTGATAGTGATGAAGATTTTTTGCCCATCTTCAATATTATTGGCAATACCAAAAATAGTATTGAGGTCATCAATTTCTTGCTGGTTTAATAGGTTGTCTGAGTCAATGACATTAATGGTGACATTGGCGATGGTATCTTTAATCACTGTAGTTGAAGCACTGGCTGGATTGCCTGCTAAGTCTGTTGTATCGACATCAAATCGCAACTCTCCATCAACTAAAGCTTCAATATCAGCGTTATCTATTTGCCAAGCGCCATTAATAACTTGGGTGGTAAAGGTTAATACTTGGCCATTGATATCGGTAATTGTGATGGTGACAGTCTGGCCATCTTCGACATCAACCACACGGCCTGAAAAATCGAGCTTTTTCATCTCGAACCGATTAACAAATTCGTCATTGCCTGTATCAACGCTAATATCAATATTCGCAAGGATATCAATAGGATCTGCTGTAGTGGCGGCAATAGGGTTACCCGCTATATCAATAACTTCAGCGGTTGCTGTGAGTGAACCTTGATCAAAGTCGGAAAGGTCTTGAGCATCAAGCTGCCAAGCACCACTCATTACCGTGGTTGAAATTGTGCGAGAATGACCGCTGGCATCAGTTAACGTCACAAGCACTGTCTGACCATCTTCGACGTTAGTGACGTTACCTTTGATGGTGACAGATATAATTTCTGCAGCATTGATAACATTATCATTGTCTTCAATTTCAATGGTAATGCTGGCGAGGGTATCTTTAATGGTTTGATCAGTTGCTGGTGCAGCTTCACCTTGATAGGTTGGTGCACTGATTTCTGCGGTAATCAGTCCTTCAGCTAGGGTTGATATATCAAGCCCATTCACTTGCCATGACTCATTCATCACCAATACTGACAATACAATTTGCTGACCCTGGATATCCGTTAGCGTGAGCTGGAGTACTTGCCCATTTCGAGCATCGAGTGCTTGGCCATTGATATCGACCGTAGGGACTTCAAACTGGTTTAAATAGCCGTCGTTTGCATCTTCAATATTGACAGATAAAGTTAACGTTAAAAAAGTATCTTGGCTGCCAACAAGGGAATTGATTGAGTCAGTAGAATTGAATTGTTCATTGCCTTGAGTGTCGTAACCAGATTGGGCAATGAGCGCATTATATCGAGTTTGAATGATTTGGTAGAAGTAGTTAAGCCCGCTATTACTGACATTATTACTGTTCTCGCCAGAAGTATTTGAGCTGATAGAAACGGGTTCAGTCGAACTATCTTGAGCTGGGCTATTTTGCAGCCCTTCGTCTTTGGCTGAATTAATCAGTAATGAATTAGGCAGCAAAACGCTTTGTTGGTCGACAACAATATAAGGGGCGCTGTCTGCATTAATAAAAATACTTTCAGCATTGACGTCATGAACGGTTAATTCATTGCTGACGTTATCTAGCGTAACCGCATGCCATTGACCATCGTTCGCTACAGCGAAAATGCTTGAGCCAATTTTAACGTAGTACAACACATCTACACCATCAACAATCATTTGCATTCCTTAATTTCAATCCATTGTTGTCAGTAATCAAATACGTTTACCGCTTATGACGAGGATCACCAACAAATTAAGCGCAATTTAAAGCATAAACCTTGTTTTTTAAATTTAAAAGCGATGATGAAATATTCACCTGTTTTGATTCATAAAGATACAAAAAAAGAGGCCAATTGGCCTCTTTTTTAAAACAATCAATAATTTTTATTTGTCTTCTTTAAGCCACTGAGCGGCAGATTTAGCAAAGTAGGTCAAAATACCATCAGCGCCAGCACGCTTAAAGCAAAGTAATGATTCCATTACGATGGCTTTTTCTGCTAACCAACCGTTTTGAATTGCTGCCATGTGCATCGCGTATTCGCCGCTGACCTGATAGGCAAATGTTGGTACTGCAAGTTCTGTTTTAACGCGGCGAACAATATCTAAATACGGCATACCAGGTTTAACCATCACCATGTCAGCACCTTCTTGAATATCTAATGCGACTTCGTGAAGTGCTTCATCACTATTGGCTGGATCCATTTGATAGCTGTGCTTGTTGCCACCTTTAAGGTTGCCTGCTGAGCCAACTGCATCACGGAATGGGCCATAATAGCTAGAAGAGTACTTGGCTGAGTAAGCCATAATTTGGGTATTCACATGACCCGCAGCTTCCAGTGCTTCACGGATAGCGCCAATACGGCCATCCATCATGTCAGAAGGCGCAACAATATCAGCACCTGCTTCTGCATGAGATAGGGCTTGTTTAACTAAGATTTCAGTGGTGATGTCGTTAAGAATATAACCTTCATCATCAATAATGCCATCTTGACCGTGAGTGGTGAATGGATCTAAAGCCACATCAGTCATCACGCCCAACTCAGGGAAAGCTTGCTTTAGTTCACGCACAGCACGCTGAACCAGCCCATCAGGGTTATAAGCTTCTTCAGCCATTAATGATTTCTTTTCTGCCGGAGTCACAGGGAATAAGGCAATAAGCGGAATACCTAATTCAACGAGTTCAGCCGCTTCTTTAAGCAATAAATCGATTGAATAACGTTCAACACCTGGCATAGAAGCCACTTGTTCAGTGCGATTGTTACCTTCAAGAATAAACATTGGGTAGATAAGATCATTTACCGACAATTTGTTTTCTGACATTAAACGGCGGCTGAAATCATGTTTACGCATGCGGCGCATTCTGCGCTGTGGAAACGCACTAGTAATAATATTCACATTCGACTCCTGATATTAATTTGCTCTTATTCGGACGAAAATTGGCTTACTTGGTTTCGTCCATTGCGCTTAGCTTGGTAAAGCGCTTTATCGGCTTGTTCAAGTAGCAGAGTTGGGTGTTCATCAGTTTCAATTACCGAAGCACTGACTCCAATACTTACAAAAAGGGGAATAGGGTTATTCTCCCAATCAATGGATAACTTGGATATTGCTAAGCGAACTTGCTCTGCTAACTGCATGGCTCCTTCACTATCAGTATTCGGTAATATAATAGCAAACTCTTCACCACCAAAACGTGACACCAGATCGGTTGGACGTTTTAAAAAATCTGAAATTGTAGTCGCAATCACTTTTATTGAGTGATCGCCAGCAAGATGGCCATGTTGATCGTTAATGTCTTTAAACTTATCGATATCAATCATTAATATCGCCAATGGTGTCTGTTGACGACGACTGATACGACCCTCAGCGGCAAGACGCTTATCAAAAGCACTACGGTTTTTAACACCCGTTAAACTGTCAATGGTATTCTGCTGAGTGAGTTTTTGGTTAGCTTCATTTAACTCACGCAAGGTCACTTCAAGTTCTAAGGTTCGCTGTGCCACCATTTGTTCTAAGCGCTCGTTCGCTTGCGCTTCAGCTCGTAGTGCTTCATCTCGGTTTTGTTGTAACCTTACCGCTTGTTCAAGCGCTTTTTTCTGCATTTGTAATTTTGCTTTGCGCTCATCGTTATAGCGCATAGCCAATACTGCTGACATGATAATGACCTCAAAGGTCAGCCCAACCATAATTGGAGTTTGCGGCAAGATTTGCCAGCTAATATGACCTAAATAGATTAATGCTGATATTAAAGAACCAGCAAATAAACCAATACGGCCTATGGCATGGAAGCGGGCGTTTTTAGTGCCTTTTAGAACTTGTATTATTGAAAATACAATTAAGGTAAAACTAATTAAAATGATTGATACACCCAGGAGGTATATGGTCACTTCAAAATTTAAAAATGAGATCACTAAGCTTAGGAATACACAATAAACTGCCAAGTAGCGCCCCATTAGCAACATGCGTTTATTATGATATTTAAGTTGCATAACCTTTTCAGTAAACATCAATGCAAAAGCCAGTGCGATAGGGATCATCATCGGAATGATTAATTGCTGCAGTCCAGGCAATGAGGGCCAAATATACTGAAATGAAATACCATAAATACTCGTGACAATGATCGTTAAGCTCATGACATAACCACAGTAATAGCTGTAACTGAACGAGCCAGAAGCCAGTGCAATAAATAAACTGAATAAGCTAATTGCGATTAAAATACCAATTTGAAGCCCATGCACTAGGCTCTGGGTTTCTATCGCATGGCTAAAATCATTCTTGCTCCAAAGCACTAAGGGAATATTGAGTGTGCCGCGATTATTAATTTTAAAATAAAAGGTATGCAGCTCGCCGGGTTTCATGTCGAATGGATATAGAAATAAGTTACTTTGCAGTGGACGTTGATCAAAAGGCAGGCTATCCCCCATCAGTTCAACATTCTTTAAATCATTATCCACTAGATGAAACAACTTCAATCTATCTAGCAGTGGGTTATCTAAGGCGATAATGCGTGACAATTGATCGTTAGGGTTATAAATACTGAAGCTGACCCAAGTATTTTTCGCTCCAATTGAGCGCATGTCTGCTTCGGTAAATTTATGCCAATTTTGCTTGTTGTTATTGTGTAAGGTGAGGGTAGCAAGCTCGGTTATATTATTGGAGTTATGGATGTAGAGCCAATCAGTGAGATCAATTTTGGTGATGGAAGATTCTGTTAATCTGAGAGGGGTATTTTTATGCTCGTTTGTGTCAAAAACATCTTGATTATTAATCGCTGATACTTGAGTTTGGCTTTGTACATAATCATGATCGATTGCCATGCTCGCTGCGCAAAAAAGTAAGCTGAAAAGCGAGAACAATAATATGGCACTGTAGTGAGTTAGCGGTGCTCTAGGCATTAGGTGTTGCCTAGATTAAAAAAGTTAACGCTATTGCGGTAACAATGATCCGAAAATTGTTCATAGGTTTGCCCACGAAGCTGGGCAATATAGTCGACAATATAAGGTAAATATTGCGGTAAGTTTTTACTCGATTTAGGTTTAGGTCGCATACTTCTTGGCAACAGATAGGGGCTATCGGTTTCAACCATAATCCGGTTATCTGGAATCAGAGGGACAATACTGGCAAGTTCAGCACCACGCCTTTCATCACACACCCATCCCGTAATGCCGATATGAAGATCGAGTTCAATACAAGCAAGTAGCTCATCTCTTGTTCCGGTAAAGCAGTGCAGTACTGCGGCAGGTAATTGTTGCCTATATTGAGATACTATTTCAACAAAGTCGTTATGGGCATCACGACAATGCATTAATACTGGCATTTGCAGTTTTACCGCTAATGCCAGTTGGGCATCGAATGCTTCTCGTTGCTTGTCTCGAGGAGAAAAGTCACGATTATAGTCTAAACCGCATTCACCAATCGCAACGACATGCTCAGAGCCCACTAGGGATTGTAGCTCAGCTGTACTGGACTCATTCCAAGTACTGGCTTGGTGTGGATGTACACCTGCCGTAGACAACAACTGCATTGGGTATTGCTGGCAAAGGGTGATGGCATCAGTACTTTCAGATAGGTCACTGCCAATAACAATCAGCGGAGATACATTTTTCTCCGCTGCATTGTGAATAATAGTGTCTATATCTGCTACTAACCGACTACTGAGTAGGTTAACCGCAATATCGATATGTTGAGACATAATTACTTGAGACGTTTAACTCGCATGGTTGAATTGCGGCCATCACTACCAAGTAAAAATGAACCTAGTGCGCCTTTTTTGATAAAGATGGTTTGGCCTGATTTAAGCTTATAGCGCTCAGTTCCTACTTGTTTCCAAGTTTGCTCATTGGCTAATGTCACAATTAATGAACCATAAGGATCTTTCTTTATGGATGACACTTCGGCATAAAGACGAACATCTTCTTCGTCATCAGCGACTTGTTTTAAGCCAAATTCCTGTTCATCTTTTTCAGCGACATTCTTCAAACCAAACTCTTGCTCAGCGGTGTTAGCACTCGCTTCAACTGGCGCTGCAGCCGCTGTTGGCGTAACAGGTGCTGTGTTTGTTTGTGTTGACGTCACTGCAACTGCTGCAGGCGCAGTGACTGCTTTAGCAATCTGGGATGTTGAAAGTGTAGATGTTGCTGTAGAAACTGAGGCCGCTAATGCGTCGTAACACATTAGACGGTCCAGTTTATCGGTATGATTGGCACATGTTGCCAATTGCTCTTCCACTGAGGCATGAGCTTGAGAAGTGATAGCCAAAGCAAAAGTGGCAACCAAGGTTAAACGCATAACAGAATCCTTCTTTATTATTGTTTTACTAGTCCATGAGTATTAAATGCAATTACTTAGCTGTCAGTGCTTTCACTCTTAGACTCTTCGTTATCTGTATCTTCTTTTGGCGTGTATAGCTTAGCTGCTATGAGTCCGCCTTCAAATAATATTAACATAGGAACAGCTAACATTGTTTGAGAAATAATATCCGGTGGAGTGAGCATCATACCCACGACGAATGCGCCTACGACAATGTATGGTCGTTTTTGCTTTAATTCTTCGGGAGTGGTTACGCCAGCCCAACACATTAATACTACAGCAACGGGAATTTCAAAGGCTAATCCAAAGGCAAAAAATAGCTTCAGAATAAAGCTTAAGTAGCTACTGATATCCGTTGCAACGGTAACGCCTTCTGGTGCCACACTGGTAAAAAAGCCAAACACAACTGGAAAGACAATGTAGTACGCAAATGCAATTCCAAGATAGAACAACAGTGTACTACTGAATAACAGTGGTGTAATAAGGCGCTTTTCGTGCTTGTATAAACCCGGTGCGACAAAAGACCACGCCTGATATAACACATAGGGAATTGCCACAAAAAATGACAACACTAAGGTTAATTTAAATGGGGCGAAAAATGGCGCAGCTACATCTGTTGCAATCATGCTGCTTGTTTCAGGCAGTGATTGCATTAATGGGATCGCCATATAATGATAAATATCATTTGCCCAATAAACTAAACAGATAAATACCAGCAAAACACTGCCGATAGCTCTGAGTAACTTATTACGCAATTCAAGCAAATGACTAATGAGAGGTAGCTGTTGTGACATTGATTACCCGCTAGCTTTTGGTATTTGAACTGGTCGAGTCTGCTGCTTGCTCACTTGTTGTAGTGGCGCTTTCAGCTGGTTTTGCTGTTGCAGCATCTTTATTAATGTCCTCTACTTGATAAGGACGATTAACCGATTGCGCAGCATCTTTTAGCTGATCAATAGACTCTTGTAATTCAGGAGATAAGTTAGACAAACCTTTGCTTTCAGCTTTTTTCAGATCAGCATGTAGCTCTTCGATTTTAAGCTCTTGCTCTAATTCGTCTTTAACAGAGTTTGCCATTCGCTTTAATGAGCGAATCCACCCAGATATTGAACGTACTGCAGTCGGGAGTCTTTCGGGGCCCAATACCACTAGCCCCAAAATACCAATCAGCAGTAGCTCCATAAAGCCAATACCGTCAAACATAATGAATTACGCCTGTTCTTTGTCCTTTGACTCGGACTTTTGTTCAGTTGCCTGTTGAGAAGTTTTCGCTGTGCTTTCTTTATCTTCTAAAGACTTTTTCTCTTCGTCTTCAGGATTCATAGCATTTTTGAAGCCTTTAACAGCGCCACCTAAATCACCACCTAAAGAACGTAACTTTTTAGTTCCGAATAACAAAACAACAATTAACGCAATGATAAGAAGCTGCCAAATACTGATGCCGCCCATGAACATTTCCTCTATAAGAATAAAAACGTGATTTTGAATAAAGTCAAAATTATAACCTTTATTACATCGAGTATTATGAACCTCTAATGAATAAGTGCTAGTTAAAATTTACGATTCTTTGGTCTGGATCTCCATCCTGTGAGCCAAAGCACTATACCTGATGTGATACAAATATAAGAAGGCCATAGTGTAGCGTCTTGATTTAATAATAGTGTGCCACAGATCAACAATACAGCAGATGTTATTAATAAGTAATTGCTTTTATGGGCCTTATGCTGAAATTTTAAATATTTATCAAGCATTTGCTGCTGAGTCCCCAGCAGTTTTCGGCCCACTTTTAGGTTGTCATAAATCAGTTCTGGCAATTCAGGTAACTTTTCTGCCCAGTAAGGACTTTTCATTTTCACTTTGTCAAAAATCGCTTTAGGCCCGACTTGTTCAGACATCCATTGCTCTAAAAATGGTTTTGCTGTCGACCACAAGTCAAGTTGAGGATAAAGCTGACGGCCTAACCCCTCAATGTAAAGTAATGTTTTTTCGAGTAAAACCAGTTGTGGTTGCACCACAATGTCGAATTGGCGGGCTGTGCGGAACAGCTCTAGTAACACGTGACCGAATGATATTTCATCTAATGGTTTATTGAACATCGGCTCACACACCACTTTAACGGCTTGCTCAAATGCCAGTACGTCTGTGTTTTCAGATACCCAGCCTGATTCAATATAAAGCTGTGCAATTCGTTGGTAGTCTCGGTTAAAGAAAGCAAGAAAGTTTTCAGCTAAGTATCGTTTATCGACATCGCTTAATGTGCCCATGATGCCGCAATCCATACCGATATAAAATGGATTGTCTGGGTGCTCACGGCTAATAAAGATATTGCCAGGGTGCATGTCAGCATGGAAAAAGTTATCGCGGAATACTTGGGTGAAAAATAGCTCTACACCGCGCTCTGCTAGTAATTTAAGGTTTGTGCCTTGGGCTTTCAGTGCTTCAACGTCTGATACAGGGATACCATAAACGCGTTCCATGACCATCAAACGAGGGTAGCAATAGTCTTCATAGACATAGGGTACATATAAGGCGTCAGAATCTAAGAAGTTATTGCGCAGTTTAACCGCATTAAGGGCTTCTAGATTCAGGTTTAACTCACCTAGTATTGTGGTGCGGTAATCATCAATTACTTCAGCAGGGCGTAGGCGGTTGCCTTCTCCTAACAGCTTTTCAAGTAGATCTGCAGCCTGACACATTAATTGTAAATCTGCTTGCACCTGTGCTTCGACATTGGGACGAAGGACTTTCAGTACCACTTCGGCGCCATTTTCTTTTAAATTTGCAGTATGTACTTGTGAAATTGAGGCTGATGCGAGCGGGGTTTCATCAAAGTTATCGAATAAGCTTTCGACTGGTGCTTTTAATTCAGCTTCAATAGCCTGTCTAGCGAGTGCTGAATCAAAAGGAGGGACTCTGTCTTGCAACATTGATAACTCATTTGCCCACTCGTCATTCAACAAGTCACGACGTGTGGACAACATTTGGCCCAACTTAATGTAGACAGGTCCTAGTTCTTGCATCGCCAGTTTTAAGCGTTCTGCTGCGGGTTTATCTTTGTGTTGATTGCGAAGCCAGAAGAAGCAATTGCGAAGCAAACTGAAGTACCAGGGGGTTTTCTTATTAGCAATAATCTCATCTAGGCCGTAATGCAATACAGTTTTGATGACTTGATAACCACGTCTGATACTGGCAATTGTCATGGGGTAATCTTTTCTCTTAGTGATGCAATTCTGTCCGCAATTGCATTGGTGTTATCTGCTAATTCTTCCAGATTATCACGAAAATGAATGAATTCTATTTGATGGGGGGCAAGACGGTATTCTTCGGTGGTTAATTGACCGACATGGGAACGCGATTTGTAGAATATGTCTTTAGCAGTGCTTGCAAGTTGTTGAGCCCCTGAAATCAACAAATGAGTGGGTGCATCACCGATATATTTTGATAATGGCTCCGCAAAATCTAACTCAATATGACGCAAGTAATGACTAAAACTTTGTAATAAGTTTATATCACCATCCAGTGTCAATTTGTCTTCTTTAATGAGCTCAGTCAGGCTGTCACCGTCAGTGACTTTATATAAGGTCGTGACATCGGCTGAAATACTGACATCCACTTCGCCTTCGTAGGCGTTGAGCACTTGAATCTGTTTGGCAAAAACAAAGTAAAGTGGCCATTCAACTTGGGTTAGTTGAATACGAAACACTTTACCGTGTAATTGTTTAAGCCGTGCATATTCACCCTTGTCTTGCGCTTGTAACTGCGCAATGGCCGTTTCTAATCCTGCACAAGCAAAGAGTGAAAAATGATTCGGTTGCATTAGAACTTGTAACCACGATGAAGTGCAACGACACCATCAGTCATATTGGTGTAATCGACTTGTTCAAAACCAGCATCAACCATCATTTGTTTTAATGTGTCTTGATCTGGATGCATACGAATTGATTCAGCAAGGTATTCGTAGCTGTCAGCATCTTGTGTAATTAATGCACCCATCTTAGGTAATACTTTAAAGCTATACATATCATACACTTTACGCATGACTTCATGCTGAGGTTTAGAGAACTCTAGCACTAATAACTTTCCACCTGGTTTTAATACGCGGCGCATTGAGCGTAAAGCGGCATCTTTGTCGGTGACGTTACGTAGGCCAAATGCAATGGTAATGATGTCGAAGTAGTTATCAGGAAATGGCAATGCTTCGGCATTAGCTTGAACGTAGTCAACATTTCCTACAATGCCTTTGTCACGCAGTTTAGTGCGGCCAACTTTCAACATAGAGTCGTTGATATCAGCTAAGATCACTTGGCCACGATCACCAACGAGGTGTGAAAACTTTGCGGTTAAGTCACCGGTTCCACCTGCTAAGTCCAACACTTTCATACCTGGACGTGCACCCGCTGTCGCAATGGTGTGACGTTTCCAGAAACGATGAACACCAAAAGACATCACGTCATTCATAATGTCGTATTTAGCCGCAACCGAGTGAAATACGTCAGCAACTAAGTCAGCTTTCTTTTCTGATTCAACGGTTTTATAACCAAAATGCGTGTTCTTTGGGTCGCCCTCAGACATTTGTGTATTCCTATAATGTGCGATAATTAACTGCGAGTGTATGCCATTGCTTGCTTTGCAGAAACTTTAATCAGCGAGAGTGTGATCAAGTTTACTAGAAACAGCGTGGAAAGTGGCAAACCAGAATCGTTTTGCAGCTTTGCAAAAAATTGCTCTGCATTAGACCACAAAACGACTCGATATTGAATAGTCTCAAATGGCGCAAATACAGCATAACTGTCAATATCATACGCCTTAATTAAACACTGGGTTCAACTTTACGCAGTGCTTGATACTTTGTAGGCGTTATCATTTTGCCTGTATGACCGCCTAGTCTTAACTTGAATGTCGGTAACACCCTGATTTAAAGTTGTTTCTGTGTTTTTAATAGTGTTGCGGTTGCTTGGCTTGAATATAAGCATAAATCAATTCACTTACACTTTGCCCTACATCCCTATTGCCAGCAGACTCGCCCGCTTCATGACATAACGGTGCAGCTTCAGCAATATGTAAGTATGCAGTTTGAGTATGTTTAGCCATATAACTGACGTAGTGGCAGGCATCAAGTAGTGGTATTCCCGCAAAAGTAGACGCGCTACTCGGCATTTTAGCGATAGCATCGACATCAAGCTCTAACGCCACTGGTGATTGGGTTTGATTAATATTCTTACTTATCTGGGTTAATGCCTCAGTTAAGCTGATTTCTCGTCTGACCCAAATTTGCTGGAAAGTATGCCACTGACCACCAAATAAACTGAGTTGTTCTAGTGTCGCTTCGCTATTTTTAAGTTCATGTAATCCAAGTACATGGTAGTAACTTAATGCACCATTGGCAGCTGCGTAGCTAAATCCATTGCCACTGTGTCGGCCTTCTCGTGGTCGAAAATCGCTATGTGGATCGAGGTTGACCGCCGCAGCAGCTTGATTAAATTGATCTTTTACAGCCATTAAAAGGCCATAAGCATTGTTATGACCGCCGCCTATCACTATGGGCGTTAATTGTGCTGCAAATATTTGACTGACGATGTTGATAACTTGCTCATCTAATTCAGCTGTTGCTTTTGATAAGTCGGCTTGAGTGGCATTGTCATCGAGATGGTGAGGTAGGAGGTTGCCTAAAATAAGGCATTCTTTTCCATGAAGGTATCGGTTTGATTGCAAGTTCAACCATTGCGACATCGTTGCTTCAAAAGCCGTATTTGCTCCACCTCGACCAAGGTTTGCTCTAGGGCCTGCATCTTCGCTGATCCCAAGAATAACGAACTGTCCGCCTTGGGATTTAAACTGGTGTAAAGCTTCTTGTTGCGTCGCACTGTTAGTTAATGATGGTGCAAGCACGTGCACTGTTTGTCCTAATTTTGTCTCTCCATCACGGGGGGAGACAAACTGCTTAATTGCTTCGTGCGTCATTATCTGTAGCATAAAAACCTACTCTATCTCGTGTTAAGTATTATTGTTATCGAGGTTGGGTTCGTTATTGTTGCGCTACAAGGTTTTTTAGCGCATTTATTGTGATGCCTTGTGCCACTATTGTTCATGACAGTGATGAATGAGTAAAGTAGATTTAGCTTAAACAATGTTCTATTACAGTAAATAAAAAAGCCAGCAAAGCTGGCTTTAATTTTGACTGCTCATGATATGACAGTAGTTATCAATTAACCTTCACAAGGTGAAAGTTGATTAGTCGATGTCTAAAGCTTCTGGCGATAAAATAATGCCAGTATTATCAGCATAAATATGATCGCAAGGTAAGAAGGTTACACCACCAAAATTAACTGGGATTTCAACTTCACCGACACCATTACCATCAGCGCCAATTGGGATTGAAGCGAGTGCTTGAATGCCAATGTCCATTTCTTCAAGTGTGTCGACATCTCGGACAGAACCATAAACAATGATGCCTTCCCACTTGTTGGCAACAGCAATCTCAGCAATAGAAGCATCGATTAGTGCACGACGCATCGAACCGCCGCCATCAACTAATAATACTTTTCCTTCACCATCTGCTTGCAGTGCATCTGCGATAAGGCCGTTATCTTCGAAGCATTTAATGGTGCTAATAGAACCACCAAAAGAGCTCGTACCGCCGTAATTACTGAACATAGGTTCTACGACATCAACAACATCTAAATACATATCACACAGTTCTGAGGTGTTGTATTCCATAGTGACACTCCTTGGGGGTAGCGATTTGTTACTTCTCGCTAGTAGTTAAGCAATCTTAAATGAATTATATGAGCTTTTTGTGAAATTAAAAGCGATATTCATCACCAGATGACGATAAACCAACAAGTTGATTTATAAACTGATGTTGAGAAATCCCACAACATCGCACCTGAGGCTAGGTTGTAGGAAACTAACTTACATTAGTGCTGGATTAGGATGTTTATATTGATCTTAGTCATCTTATTACGGTTTTTTATTACAACCTTGTATGAAATTTTGTTAATATCAGCGCTTAATTAAATGCAGTTTGTTTTATTTGCTTTAGGGGCACGGACCCCCCGTAACGCTTATGGATGGCAGAGGGCCTTAATGAGAGGTTCTTATGGAAGGGTTAAACGTTGTTGAAATCATAGGTTATGGCGCATCAGTTATGGTGGCTATTTCATTAATGATGAAAGATATTATCTGGCTACGTTGGTTAAACTTTGTGGGTTGTACATTATTCGTTATTTACGGTGTGCAAATTGAAGCATGGCCAGTAGCAGGTATGAATGCCTTCGTTGCGGGGATCAATATTTTCCACTTGATCAAAATCTATCGTACCAATAAGTCAGAAAGCTTATCTGAAGCGTCTGCGTAAAAATGGTCAAGCGAGGTGCCTTTATTGGGCACCTTAATCCATCACTGAAATTTACTATTTACCAACCACGCTTAATATATCCTCTCGTTTTTATCTTTATGTCAGTTCCAATGCTTTATGGCTGATGCAAGCTTGCCTGTTTGTGCTCTGATATCACTTCCTCTTATGACGGTTATTGCGGACACTTGATATCAGTATCAGATTCGTCATTGTCACAAAACTTTCGACAGAATGTCATGTCAGCGTCATTGGTCATATTTACAGTCCTAATCATGGTTGAATAATAAATAACCCAAAGGACTAGCGAGATGGTGAATATAGCAAACTTAGATAAGTTGTTATTTTGTCATATATTAACCTTTTGTCGTGAGCATAAGCTTAATCAGTTTGCTAAGCAGGTCTCTGCAACGGGTGATGGCCATATTTATGTGTATTTGGCCGTTGGATTGTTGTTTCTACATCCTCAAGGAAGCCACTTTTTCAACCTTATGTTAGTCAGCTATATTATTGAGCTGCCTCTTTATTTATTACTCAAAAATTTTATTCGTCGCAATCGTCCCTGCGCCGCATTTGCAGGGTTTGAATCTGATTTTCAACCATCTGATAAGTTTAGCCTGCCTTCTGGGCATACGGCGGCGGCCTTCATTATGGCATCAGTCGTGATGCATGTTTTCCCATTACTGGCTGTGATGGCATTTACTTGGGCTATGGCAATTGGCTTATCGAGAATCGCACTTGGCGTGCATTACCCATTAGATATCTTAGCTGGAATAGCATTAGGGCTCGGAGCGGTGAGCATGGCAGAGCAATTTATTTAACCACAGGGTATTTAACTCTTTTTATTTTGTGGGATGTAGAAATTAGTGGCAGATAATCAAGGGCGTTTATGAAAATCTTATACGGTGTTCAAGGTACAGGAAATGGCCATATTAGCCGTGCACGTGTGATGGCGAAGTCACTGAGTAAAACGGATATAGAGGTCGATTTTTTATTCAGTGGCCGAGAAGAACATCAATATTTTGATATGGATTGTTTTGGTGACTTTCAGCTGCGAAAAGGTATGTCATTTATGACAGAAGGTGGGCGAGTTAATCTGCCAAAAACCATTAGACGCAATCTTTCTACGTCCATCTTCTCAGAAGTGCAGCACATGGACTTATCTGATTATGATTTAGTGATTAATGATTTTGAGCCTGTGACGGCTTGGGCAGCAAAAAAACAGGGAGTCACATCAATAAGCATCAGCCATCAAGCTGCATTGCAGTATCCTGTGCCTAAACAAGGGATGAGTTGGCTTGACGAACGTTTACTGAATAACTTCGCTCCAACAGATATTAAGCTAGGTTGCCACTGGCATCACTTTGGTTTTCCTATTATTCCACCTTTTGTTGAAGTCGAGCCAAACTGCGGTGATCACCATCATCAGATTTTGGTGTATTTGCCTTTTGAAAGCCCAGATGAGATTGCTCGGTTCTTGGCGCCTTTTAATCAATATCAATTCTTTGTCTATCACGCTGCTGAGCCGAATATAGCTTTGGCAGACCATATTAATTGGTTCGGTTTCAATCGCACGGGTTTTAAAGCCCATATGTCACAATGTGGCGGCGTGATTGGCAATGCTGGGTTTGAACTGGCCAGTGAAGCCATGACACTTGGCAAAAAGCTGTTGGTAAAACCGTTATTAGGTCAATTTGAGCAGTCATCTAATGTGGCCGCATTAGAATTACTTGCTGCTGCACAAAGCATGGACACTTTAGATGGCAGTGTATTAAAACGTTGGTTAAAGTCTGCATCGCCAAAGCCTATTCTGTATCCTCAGGTCGGTGATGCTTTAGTGAAATGGTTAAAACAAGGCGACTGGCATCAACATCAAATGTTGTGCAACGATTTATGGTCGCAGGTGGAATTACCAGATAACTGGCGTAAATGAAGTTATAACTGGGTATGCCTTGTGAGCAGGTAATGGAAAGCTAATGGTTTAAACTATTCTTAAGCGCTAATTTTATGTACAAATGCTCAGCGCTAACGGTAATGACTAGCACCCATACAATTGGCAATAGCGTTAACTGGCCGCTTTTGAATGATGCTCGTAAAGTTGCTCAAGAAGTTCGTCTTCAAAAGCAAAACGCGTTTCCATTGCTTGAGCTAATTTTGATAAATCGGCGTCTAAGTCCATCAATACATCGTCACTTTCAACTTCTGTATATTTATCATTGAAGTCAAGCGCAGCATCGGTTGTTTCGCTAATTTGAGGCAATAGCTGTTGTGCACGGGCTTTACTGCTTTCACCAGACTTCTCACATTCGTTGACCACTTGGTCATACACTTCAAAGTGTCCCTCGGAAACGTAGTCCACTAATTGTGCACAAAATTGCTTGACCGTTTCTGTGGTTGGAAGGCTTTTTTCTGGCGCAGTGTAAGGAGCTAGACCGGCAATATTGAAGTATTGGATCAGTAAATTTCTACGGTGTTGTAGCCATTGATCGACAAGCTTGTTAGAACCGCCCCATTTTTGTTCGGCTTTTTCTAGTTTTGTCAGCATAACGAAATCCAATATTGCAACTAATCCATAACACTTAATGTATGAGAGAAAGTGACTATTGATCAACTATTTTCTGTAAAAGATCGAATGGATCGACCAGAAGAAGGACGTTTTAATTGTAAAAAATAATGAAACTGTGGAGTTCAGAAAGAAAAATGCCCAGTGATAGCAAGCTATCACTGGGCAAATAGATTTTTTAAGGGCTCGATTTATCGTGCTTCTTGATTGTTCTTGCTAGCGCAGACTTTTTATACCAAACGCTAACAATAGGTGCAACTTTTTTATCCAATTAGCCTAATCTATACCTAATTATGAGTATTATTGTGAGCGTGATAACGATTACATTAGCAATTTCGATACTAGTTGGGGTGTTACTTCACATTAATTTAGCATTGCTGGTTACATTAATCGCATAAGTGCTAAACTACGCGCCAGCGGATATCACTATATGTTTAGGAATCAAGCCCCATGGCAGAATTAAAGAATGATCGTTATTTACGCGCTTTATTAAAACAGCCTGTTGACAGAACCCCTGTCTGGATGATGCGTCAAGCTGGACGTTATCTACCTGAATATAAAGCGACTCGCGCAGAAGCGGGTGACTTTATGTCTCTTTGTAAGAACCAAGATTTAGCATGTGAAGTGACGCTGCAACCACTTCGTCGTTATGATTTAGATGCTGCAATTTTATTCTCAGATATTCTTACTGTTCCAGATGCAATGGGCTTAGGTTTATATTTTGAAACCGGTGAAGGTCCACGTTTCGAGCGTCCTACAGATACAATCGACGCTATCAAAAAGCTAGCTATCCCAGATCCTGAAGATGAGCTTGGTTACGTTATGCGTGCTGTTAGCACCATTCGTCGTGAACTGAAAGGTGAAGTACCATTAATTGGTTTCTCTGGTTCTCCATGGACACTAGCAACCTATATGGTTGAAGGTGGTTCAAGCAAGACGTTTGAAAAGATCAAAAAAATGGCTTACGAAGAGCCAGCAACACTACACATGCTTTTAGACAAGTTAGCTGATTCAGTTATCTTATACCTAAACGCACAAGTTGCTAACGGTGCTCAATCGTTAATGATTTTCGATTCATGGGGCGGTGCATTATCTCACCATGCTTACCGTGAGTTCTCGCTACGTTACATGCAAAAAATCGTTGATGGCCTTACTCGCCATGCAGACGGTCGCCAAGTACCAGTTACTTTATTCACTAAAGGTGGCGGACTATGGTTAGAATCTATGGCTGAAACAGGTTGTGATGCACTAGGTTTAGACTGGACTGTTGATATCGGTGATGCACGTCGCCGTGTTGGTGAAAAAGTTGCACTTCAAGGTAACATGGATCCATCAGTACTTTACGCATCACCTGAGCGTATTCATCAAGAAGTTGACCAAATCTTGTCATCTTACGGTGAAGGTACTGGTCACGTATTTAACTTGGGTCATGGTATTCACCAGCATGTTAATCCTGAGCATGCCGGTTCGTTCATCAACTCTGTGCATGAGTTATCGGCTAAATACCACAAGTAATGGGTATGAAGTTTGAGGCGTCGTGAAGATGCGTAAAAAAAGACGAGCTTAGCTCGTCTTTTTTATTTGTGAAAAAAGTGACGAATGACTAAAGCTGAACTAGCTTATAGGAATCATCGAGTTAAAGGTGTGGTGATATGTGTCACAAAGTAAATATGAGATATTCTAATTTGTGATCTTTGCAAAATTCTTCAGAGAGTTAATTTGATATTTTATACACATTCTGAGAATAAATATTTTATGCTAACTAGTTTTGTTTCACGATGGGATGGAAGCCACATCTAGTAGCCTTCGCTAAAAGAGAGTTAAATATGAAAATTCAAATTATTGTTGCTTTAGTGTTCTTCGCTATTTTTGCTGCTTTGCTTCCTGGCACCCATTACATCTATGTCGCCAATGCTGATTATTACATGGGGCAATACATCACAGTTGCTTCAGTATTATTGATGTGGATTAGCTTGTTTGCTGGTATTGCGAGTCTTTTCTTCCACAAAATTAAAAGCTTATATCAATCAATTTATAACGATTAATTGTAGACATACAAGGTTCGTTATTAATTGACTTGATACGTAAAGCCACCTTAATAGGTGGCTTTGTTGTTTTTCGCTTTGATGTTTTGAGCAATTATACGTTTAATCCTCTGTCATATAGAAGAAAGTAATCGCGAGTCTTTTTTCTCTCTTTTCTTTACCAAAGTAACTACTGGCGCTGTGAACCATATTGCCTTTGAATAAAATGAGGCGATTAAATTTATTTTCAATGGCTTCGTCTTCATACCAAGCACTTGGAGGTAAGCTGTCGGTGTTTAACGCATCCACTAAATTGTTATAGGGTTTTTGTACTAGATTACCGCCAGCAGCTTCATTCGCGTATTTCAATCGATAGAAAGAGGTTCCAGAGTGTGGTTTAGGATTTTTACTTAAAAAAAGCACGGCGCCGTATCGACAAAGCTGCCGATTATCAACATGAGGCCTTGCCGCTCCTTCATCAGCCCCAACCAAAATGGCTGTGTTTGTATCAACAACGACACTGTTTGATTCAGCAACCCATAATTTATCTACTTTTAGGGTTTCTTTTATCCAGTTTTCTACTTGTAAGAGCTCTTTTTTCTTCAAGGCGTTTTTAGAGCGCATACCAGGCCATAACTCACTAGTATAAGGCTTGCCAAGCTTCCACTTACTTTTCATGAAACAGCGATTGGCAATCTCTGTTGCTTGCTTTTCAGAAAAGAAATTATCAATTATCCAAAAGTTTTTATTTTCTTCGGGCTTTTCATAATTGAGTTTAGGAGCATCGAAAGGTGCATCAGGAAGGTTGAGTTCATCTGAATATATTGGGTGCATGCTGTATCTACCTGCAAACGATTTAAAATAATAATTGTTCGTTTAATACGGACGGTGCTTGTTGAATTTATGTTATCAACATTCAAATGCGATGGGTAGAAAAGTGGCTCATTAACTTGTAAAAAATAGTGAGTAATCAAAATCGGAGTAACGATTACTCACATAACACTCAATGACTTGAAGAAAGCAGCTCAATATGAAAACAACTTCCTGTACCAGGTTGACTGTCGATATTTATACGGCACTTTAATATCCCAAGGAGCTGTCTAACAATTGCAAGCCCAACACCTAATTGTGGGAGTGGTTGTTCTGGTGAAAAGGTAAGTTGTTGCATTGATAATTGTTTTAAAGCGTCCACTTCATGCTTGTGCATACCTGCACCAGTGTCTTTAACGGCTAGCCAAGTTTGACCATTTAACGTTTCACTGTAAATGGTAATAGTGCCATCTTTAGGGGTGTATCTGAGCGCATTATCAACAAGATTATTGAGTATTCTGCGCATCAATTGTGGATCGGTATAAACCTGTAATTCATCGGTAATATTAAATTGTAATCTTATTCCCAGCTTTTTAGCTCTAGGAGCAAATGTCTGATTCAAATCGAGTAACAACTCACGCAAATTGATTTGTTTAATTTGAGCGCTAATTTGACCGTTTTCAAGTGCTGCAAGTTCAAGCAGTTGCGATAGTAATTGTTGCAAGTTTTGCCCTGAGTTAGCCGCATACTCTATGTATTCTGGTTGGCGCTCATTTGGTGGGGAGAGCAACCAGGTATCTATATATCCTAATAAAGAGGTGAGCGGTGTTTTTAAATCGTGGGATAAATGCAGTAAAAAGTCATGTTTTGCTTGTTGCTGACGTTTAACTTGTTGATGTTGATTATTCAGCTCTTGCAGTAAATGGTTAATATGTTCGCTGAGCTTTTTGATTTCTAAGCTACCGTTATAACGGTTTGGGAGAGTTAGGCTGCTGTCGAAGGAATTCCCTTCAAACGAACACGCTTTAAGACGCGTTAAATCACTGGCTAACTTTTGAATTGGACGGGTAAAAAAGCCTAATAATAATACAAACAATATCAAGGCAAATATCACCCAAAAACCAATCGTAGCGCCCCATAGTTTAGGCTGGTTTTCAGAATTAATCAGCGCCTGCCAGCTGTCATAATCTTCACCGCCAATAATCACGTATAAATACCCGCTGTGAAGGCCATCCTCTGTGATAAGTGGGCTGACTGAAAAAATCTTCTCAGTTTCAGTCGAACGAGGGTCTGTTCCTAAGATAGGTAAATCTCGGCGTGCTATAAACTGTTCAATTTTATCTAAACTCACTCGGTTTTTTTTAATCTTCTCCTCTTTTGCATCATAAGCAACGACTCGGCCTTCTGGATCGAGTGTGTAGATCTCAAAACTGGGCCCAAGTAACATAAAATCATGAAACGCTTCTTTTAATGCCGCATCAGAAGTAATGCCTTGAGAGAGTAATGGGTTGATATGTGCCATATGCTCAGCCAATTCGAGATGCAAAGATTGCTGAATTTGGTTACGACTAAATTCATGATTGAGTTGCAACCATTGCCATAACGCCATGAACAGAATAAGCACAACCAATGTCGCTGAAAGAAATAGTCGATTAAATAGTCGATTCATAATGACTGGCCTGCCTTGGTAACATCAGAGAAAAATAATCCATTTACGCTTCTGGTGGAGAAAATTTATAACCCACTCCCCAAACTGTTTTTACGAGCTCAGGATGACCTGGACTGCGGGCAAGTTTGCTGCGTAAACGATTAATATGGCTATTTACCGTATGCTCGTATCCATCATAGTTATAACCCCAAACAGCCTCTAGCAATTGCATACGACTGAATACTTGGAGTGGGTGCTTGGCTAAAAATAACAGTAAATCAAACTCTCTTGCGGTGAGTTCAAGTGGGCTGTTATTGGATACGACCTCTCGGGTGGTTGAGTTAATGGTGACCCCATTAAAGTCCAATTGCTCAGTTTGTACTTGTTGAACCTTACTGCGCCTTAGCATGGCTTTAACGCGGGCTCTAAGCTCTAATACGCTAAATGGCTTCACTAAATAGTCATCAGCGCCAGCTTCTAACCCCAAAACAATATCGGCTTCAGAATCTTTTGCAGTTAGCATCATTATTGGTAATGACTTTTCTGCTTCTCGTAATTGCTGACATAACATGATGCCGTCACCATCAGGCAGCATCCTGTCCATGAGAATGAGGTCGAGCGTTTTTGTGTCGATGATTTGCATTGCCTGACTTAACGTAGTTGCATGAAATACTTCATAATTTAATGCCGTTAAGTTGAGCATGATAAGTTTTGCTAAGTCTTGTTCATCTTCCACAAGTAAAATATGCGGCTTTATCTGATGGCCGTTATGCTTAGTGCTATCGTTCATCCAGAATGTCCCAAATCAGATCCCTACTGAGCAGACCTGACTTGGGCAGATTAAATTTCAAATTGTTTAAATAATGTTATCAAACAGAATTTAATCTATCGCTGAACAATCTGATTAGCTATGTATTCGCATCACTTACTCAGTACGGCTAATCGAGATAGAAACCGCTGGATTATCAAAACGATGTGAAGGCGTTAATACGCTATCCATTAACCCATCATACATGGTGATAACACCAGGGTGGATATGGACAAAATCAACATCATCACGTTCAGCGTTGTAGCCTTCACCACCATCAGCAGGTCCAGGCATAGTGCCTTGTGCTTCTGAGTTTGCTTCGGTTCCTGCATCGTAAACCATGCCACGCATAGATACTGAATCACTCACTGCGAGCATACTGATGTCATAGCTGTTTAAGCCTGTAAATGCATCATTGGTGTTCACTAACATAGTGGCAACCGTGAGGTTGGCTACATCGGCTTCTTCGAGTGTCACGGTAATGGTTTCTGACATCCCTGGCATTAAAATACCAGCGCCACTGACGGTTGAAGTAATGCCTTCAATCGCAGCAACATCTGCTGCATCACCACCTTCTGCGATTTTCTCTAGTGCAACGTTGGCTGCTTCACCGGCCTGCCATAACATGACATCATCACCATGAGAGGCGATAGCAATAGGAGACATTGGCTGGTTAGCTGTTAAATTCGTAACAGTGACAGTGTATGTTTGCATTACCACAGCTGGCGGCGTTGGTGTCACTGGTGCCGGTGTTGGTGAGTCATCATCGTCATCAGAACAACCACTTAACCCAATCACAGCGATAAGTGCTACGGCTGACAAACTGTATGGATGACTGCGTTTTTTGGACGTATTCGTTAAATATCTCATTGCGATTCCCCCTTATTTGACGGTAACAACAACTTTCGCCACAGGGTTTAACCAGCGATGAATACGACTGTCTAAATCACTGGCACCGCCTACTGCATCAGTATCGCCAAGCACACCTGGATGAGTGTGAACATAAGCATTAGTAGAACCATCCATAACACCAGTACCATTCATACCTCCGTCACCGCCAGGAGCAGCTGGAATACCTGGAACACCTGACATGCCGCCGCCATTGACGATTTCATCGTTGGCTTCTGTACCTGCATCATATGCATTTAAATACACAGTGTAGCTGCCTGCCTCAGTCGGAATTTCCCAGCTATCTAAACCAATAAAGGCATCGTTGGTTGGTAATACCATTGCCACAATCGATAAATGTGTCATATCCATAGAGTCGAGCGTCACTTCACTTACATTCGCGCCAGGGGCTAATAATCCCATTGCAGGGTTAACAGCGGTAAAACCACCAGCACCCATTACGGCGGCATCTAAATCACCAACATCGCCGCCTTCAGCCATTTTTTGTAAGGCAGGCGTGGCCATTTCACCGACATGGAAAAGGTGACTGTCAGTATCATGAGCAGCAATCAGTAGAGGGGTGAAATGATTACCATGGGTTAGGTTAACGACACTAATTTCTAAATCAGCTGCAGATGCTTGAGCACTAAATATTCCGCCTGCAACTAATCCAAGGGTTAACAAGCTGGTTTTGACTGATAAATTTTTGTGTGTTGATGTCTTTAAGACTGATGATTTCATAACAGAGCTCCTTTTGTTTGATTGATAATGATTCTGACAAAGGGATCTCACTGGGTTATCGCTAAATTATCACAAAAGTTTAACATCGTTTATTTGAGCGATTTTTTTGTGTTATCGTGATGGTGAATAGTAAAATTTTAGGGTGTGAAAATGATAATAAGAACACTAACTCCTGAAGATTTTCAACAGGTTATTGAGCTAGGTAATTTAGTACACGGTGAAGGTTACTTAGACATGCCTTCGCTGGAAAATATTTATCAAATGGGAATAAAAAATAATATTAATGCCCATTTTATCGCAGAAAATGAACAATTATCATCTGTACATCAGGCGCAAGAACAATCAAAAATAGCTGGGTTTAGACTGACCTATGCAGCGGGCAATTGGCCAATTGATAAATGGTGTACACCACAAAAATGGCCAGTTTCACCCGATCAAATGTGTTACTTCAAGTGCAATACAGTGGCTCAAGAGCTTAGAGGGCAAGGGATAGGTTCGCAACTACTACAAGCCTCTATCAAAGCAGTAAAAGCGCAAGGTGCGACAGCTGGAGTGAGTCATTTGTGGAAACAAAGCCCTAAAAATTCAGCAGTGGGCTACTTTACTCATGCTGGCGGTAAATTGATTAAAGAGCATCCGAGTCGATGGAACCAGCAGCAAGACAACAGTAATTATCTGTGCGTGATATGCGGCGATGATTGCCACTGTACAGCCTGTGAAATGGTGATTGAGTTTAACTAAATAACTCATTTTAACATTTCTCTGTATGACCACATTGATGTTAACCACGAGTACCCAACATGCCTCAAGCTTTGTATGATCCCTTAATTAATCAATCACCTGCTAAGCAGCCTTTAGCGCATAGCTACTGGGCGAGCACACAATCATTACCCGCATTACTTCCCTCACTCAAAGGTTCTCAGCAAACAGACGTTGCTATTATTGGCGGCGGCTATACTGGTCTATTGACGGCTTATTATTTAGCGACACAATACCACATTGATTGTCGTGTGCTTGAGGCTAATCAAGTGGGGTTTGGCGCTAGCGCTCGCAATGCGGGTTTTGTATTAAAAGGGTCTGGTCGTTTGGGGTATTCAGCAATGGCTGAACGTTGGGATCTAGACACTGCGCGCGGGATCTACAGTGAATTTAGTCAAGCGGTAAGTCGAGTTGAAGGATTAATACAGCAACATCACATTCAGTGTGAGCCACAAGATAAAGGTTATCTCAAGGTCGCTCATAATCCAAAAGCGTTAAAAAACCTTAAAGCGGCAGCCGAATATATTCAAAAAAATATGGCCCAAGGCAGCGATTTTACAGCCGAGTTTATTACTGCTGAACACTTTAGAGAGCAGTACCTTAACCACCATCAAGCTTATGGTGCGTTAAGGCTGAATGACGGCTTTGGAATTAACCCTCTTAAGCTATTACTGGGTTATAAGTCCATGCTTGAAAAGCAGGGAATAACCATTAATGAGCAATCCTGTGTGCGTGACTGGATAGAGGAAAATGGAAAGCACCGTTTAGTAACGGATCAAGGTGAACTGTTAGCCAATAAGGTGATCATGGCGGGTAATGCTTATTCGCCTAAGCAGCTGAGTCAAAGAATAGATGATAAGTTTTTGCCGATACTGAGCAATATTATCGTCACTGAACCATTAACTGCAGATGAGCTAAAAGCGGCAGGTTTGCATAGTCACCAAGTGACAATGGATACTCGAATATTAAAGTATTACTTTAGATTGCTGCCCGATAACCGTTTATTGTTCGGGGGCCGTGGGGCCGTATGGGGCAAGGACGCAGCTAAACCGATATATGGTCAGCGTTTGAAACTTGCGATGGATAAGTGCTTTCCACATCTGAGCCGAAAGAAGGTTGCTTATAACTGGACTGGGTGGATAGCAGCATCAATGGATGACATGCCCCATGTATATGGCAAAGATGGTGTCGGATATAGTTTAGGTTACTGCGGCGCCGGCGTATCATTTAGCGCTCAAGCTGCCTTTAGACTGGCACAAAATATTGCAGGAGAAACCTTACCGAACTTACCGCTTTACAATACCCCATTACCGCCGATGCCGTTTGCAAAAGCAAGACGGCTAGGGCAATGGGGTTATTATCATTATGGCTGGCTCAAAGATAAATTCGGTTAATACTGATTTTATACATCGATACCACCAAGGCTAGCTTGCTTGAATTTCTTCACTGAGCGTTGATTCATCTAATGGCTCAATTTTAATATTGAAATAGGCATAAGACGCACTGATAAACGGACAAACTAAGTTAAAAATAGCGTAGGGTAGATATGCGATAGTCGCCACGCCTAGGGTACTTGCCATAAAGGCGCCACAAGTATTCCAGGGGATCAGTGGGCTAGTGACAGTTGCTGAATCTTCTAAAGAGCGGCTTAAATTGACAGGTGCAAGTTTACGCTTTTGATATTCCATTTTTAACATTCTACCGGGTAATACGATGGCAATGTATTGGTCGGCAGTAATCACATTAGCGCCAATACAGACCCCAAGAGTGGTGATAATTAAGCTGCTTGTGCCTGTCACTAAATTCATGATGCTTTCAAGTAAGCGAGCTAATAAGCCTGTCACTTCCATCACGCCGCCAAAAGCCATAGCACACAATATTAACCAGACTGTTGTCACCATACTGCTCATGCCGCCACGGCTTAATAGGTTGTCGAGCACGGCATCGCCAGTATTAGCCACATAACCATCAAACATCGCAATCCAAATGCCTTTAATGATGGCAATTACTGGTAATAACTGTGGGTCGTTAACGTAAGTAATCACATTATCAAACTGGAAAATGGCTGCGCAGATAGCACCCGCTAAGGTACCAATAATGACGGTTGGAAAGGCGGGCATTTTCTTATTTGCCAAAAAGAGCACAACTAATAATGGTAGTAATAAATGCAGCCCAGGTTGGTAAGTATTTTCTAGTAATGTCAGCGTATCACCTAGTTGCGAGTTAAAGCTGGATACATCGGCTGATAAACCTAAAAAAGTAAACACGATTAAGGCAATAATAATGCTGGGCACAGTGGTCCAAGTCATATGCTTAATATGACTAAAGATATTTGAGCCAGCAACGGCAGGAGCTAGATTGGTTGTGTCAGATAAAGGTGACATTTTATCGCCAAAATAAGCGCCACTGATGATTGCACCAGCAGTGATATTGATATCTAAGCCCATCGCTGAAGCGATACCAATAAGGGCAATACCAATAGTACCTGCTACTGTCCACGAGCTACCGATGCTTATTGCTACAACGGCACATAAAATACAGCTGGCAGCATAAAAATATTGTGGATGGAGGATTTGCATACCGTAGTAAATCATTGTCGGCACTGTGCCGGCTAAAATCCAAGTACCGATTAGGGAGCCAACAGTAAATAAGATCAGTAAAGCGCCAGTTGCGACACCAATACTTTTAATGATGCCACGTTCCATTTGGTTCCAGCTGTAACCATTTTTGTAACCAATTAAAATGGCAATGCAAGCGGCGAGAATCAGTGCAATTTGGTTTGCTCCTGATGAGCTATCAGAAGAGAAAAGGTTCACCGCAGCGCCCAGCATGGTGATAAGGGCGATAACAGGTGCAAGGGCGTCAAACAAACTAGGTTGTTTGAGTTGAGAGTCAGACATAAAGCTATCCCTATTTTTATTCTTATGGGGTGTTGTAAATAGTCGGTGTTATTTGTTGTTAATTTGTGACTAGGTCGACATCCTGCCATAGATGCAGGGGATAAGTCGATGTTTTGGCAGTGTAACAACTTGCTAGAAAAGCATAGGGTTACAAGATCTATTGCTTAATAATTTAAGATACTAGATTAGCTATTCATTTGAGGTGATATTGGTGCATATTTACTTAGATGTGATTGACTATATTTAGTTATTTAATTTCTTTTTCTCGCAAACTTTATTAAGAGCAAAGTCGTTGAGCTTCGCCCACACCAGAATCAAGGGGTAAAGCGCTTGTCCCCATACTTTATATACTAAGAGTAATCCCTCAGCGCTCCGGCGAAATTTAAAAAGCAAAATTTCCAACGGAGTATTATTTAGCTTTTAGCTTCATTTGGTTCAGCTTTGTGCATCTTCAAAAATCACTAACGCTTACGACGGGGCGTCCCTTCCCCTCGAAAGCTAGCTGATATCTTAAGTGCAGGATGCACAAAATGCCTTGAAGCACATGGATGTGCGAGAAAGGCCATGTCAGGACTCACGTAATTTTCTTGATGCACTCAAGTTTTATGAAAAATGATAATGAAAGCATTCTACTGAGATTTTGAATAAGCAAACGGAGTTAAATCGAAGAAATAATAATCCCAGTGCAGATGCGTCTAAGACCTTCGAAAACATGGATGTTTTCGAAGGTCTTACATGGACGTACTTGAAGCGTGTCTTAGATGAATCTGTACAAAAGCCTGCGGCAGGCAATAGGTTAGATTGAAGTTTTGGACTTATATTCATTATTCAATACCAAATAGGGTATTGCATATACGACTTATAGGCTGAGAAAGTCGTGGCGCTTCGCCCACACCAGAATCAAGGGGAAAAGCGCTTGTCCCCATACTTTATATACTAAGAGTAATCCCTCAGCGCTCCGGCGAAATTTAAAAAGCAAAATTTCCAACGGAGTATTATTTAGCTTTTAACTTCATTTGGTTCAGCTTCGTCCATCTTCAAAAATCACTAACGCTTACGATGGGACGTTTAGTTTTGTTTTCTTTGGCTCAAAGCAAGATCAAAGTCGTGGCGCTTCGCCCACACCAGACGAAAGGGAAACAACAGCTTTTCCCTTTTCGATATCCCTAGCCGCCTTTACGAAATTTTCTGAAAAGCGAAAGATTTCTACAAGGATTGATCCAGCTTGTGGCTTCGTTTTACTCCGCTTCGCGCATCTTCAAAAATTACTAACGCTTACGATGGGGCGTCCCTTCCCCTCGAAAGCTAGCCTGACATCCATGTCAGGACTCACGCAATTTTCTTGATGCACTCAATTCATATGTTGGCTTCAAACTTTATGCTTGAGTTTTTAGAATGCTCAAATGAACTACAATCGAAGAAGTAATAATCCCAGTGCAGATGCGTCTAAGACCTTCGAAAACATGGATGTTTTCGCAGAGCTTACATGGACGTACTTGAAGCGTGTCTTAGATGAATCTGTACAAAAGCCTGCGGCAGGCAATAGGTTAGATTGAAGTTTTGGACTTAAGTCTTCGTAATAAATAGAAATAAAGAGACGTTATTAAATATTATGGTTTGAAGTCGTCGATTACTTGAAAAATAAGCATCCTTTCGCAATTGATTATTCGAGATTTAGCTATGATGTTTGATAAAAAATCCCCGTGATATTGCTATCACAGGGATTTTATTTCATCGCTTCAACAACAAGCCAACTAACGAGTTAGTCTTTACCTTGCTCACGTGCAATCGCACGGTAGGCGATGTCGGTACGGAAGTAGACGTCATCCCAGTGGATGGCATCGACTAAACCATATGCCGCTTTTTGTGCTTCTGTCACTGTGTTACCGAGTGCTGTGGCACATAATACGCGGCCGCCTGCTGTGACAACGTGACCGTCTTTCATGGCTGTGCCTGCGTGGAATACTTTGGCGTTGTTGTCACCTAAAGATAAACCGTCAATGACGTCTGCTTTGCGGTATGCATCTGGGTATCCGCCAGCTGCAAGGACTACACCTACTGCTGCGCGTGAGTCAAATTCTGCGGTCACTTTATCAAGCTCACCACGGGTGGCGGCTAAACAAAGCTCAACTAAATCTGATTGTAGGCGCATCATGATTGGCTGCGTTTCTGGGTCGCCAAAGCGGCAGTTGTACTCAAGTACTTTTGCGCTGCCATCAGGTGCAATCATTAAACCAGCATATAAGAAGCCTGTGTAAACATTGCCTTCTGCTGCCATGCCATCAACCGTTGGGCGGATAACGTTAGCAATTGTCCAGTCGTGAACAGTTTGCGTGACCACTGGTGCTGGTGAGTATGCACCCATGCCGCCAGTGTTAGGGCCGTAATCGCCGTTATCGCGGGCTTTATGATCTTGGCTCGATGCCATAGCTAAGATGTTGTTGCCGTCTACCATGACGATAAAGCTGGCTTCTTCACCTTTTAAAAATTCTTCGATAACAACGCGAGAACCGGCTTCGCCAAACTTGTTGCCAGCGAGCATATCTTCAATTGCTGCATCGGCTTCAGCTTGGTCTTGCGCGATAATCACGCCTTTACCTGCAGCTAAACCGTCAGCTTTAATCACAACTGGGAAACCTGTTTTAGCAGTTAACTCAACTGAGTAAGCTTTCGCAGCATCAATTTCAGTGAAGTTTGAGTAGTCAGCCGTTGGGATGTTGTGACGAGCTAAAAAGTCTTTGGTGAAGGCTTTTGAAGATTCAAGTTGCGCTGCACCTTGAGTTGGGCCAAAGATAGGTAAGCCAGCTTCGTTAAAGGCATCAACTACGCCAAGTGCTAAAGGCACTTCTGGGCCGACAATGGTTAATTCAATTTTGTTGTCTTGGGCAAACTTCACTAATTCTGAAATTGCTTCAACCTTAATACTGACGTTTTCTAATTTTGGCTCTAAAGATGTGCCTGCGTTGCCAGGAGCAACAAAAACTTTTTCAACTTGAGCTGATTGAGCTGCTTTCCAAGCTAGTGCGTGTTCGCGTCCGCCGCCGCCAATTACAAGTACCTGCATCTTTATTCACCTTTTTTATATTCAATTTGGTAAAAATTATCATGTTCTTTAAACGAAAAAAGCAGCCAAATGAGGCTGCTCTATTCAAAAGCTATTTAGTGACGGAAGTGACGCATTCCGGTGAACACCATAGCAATGCCGTGCTCGTCAGCTGCTGCAATGATTTCTTCATCGCGAATTGAACCGCCCGGTTGGATGATACAGCTGATGCCCGCTGCTGCGGCTGCATCAATACCGTCACGGAATGGGAAGAATGCATCAGATGCCATTACAGACCCTTCAACAACCAAACCTTCATCGGCGGCTTTAATACCTGCCACTTTCGCTGAGTAAACGCGGCTCATTTGGCCTGCGCCCACACCGATAGTCATACCATCTTTGGCGTAGACAATCGCGTTTGATTTAACAAATTTAGCCACTTTCCAGCAGAACATTAAGTCAGTTAGCTGCTCAGCTGTAGGTTGGACTTTTGAAACCACTTTAACATCGGCGACATCAACCATACCTTGGTCGCGGTCTTGTACTAATAAACCACCGTTAACACGTTTAAAGTCTTGAGTGATGGTTTTAGTGTTCCACTGACCACACTCTAATAAACGCACGTTGGCTTTAGCGGCAACGATTTCACGTGCAGCTGCACTGACTGTTGGGGCAATAATCACTTCAACAAATTGACGGTCAACAATGGCTTTCGCTGTGTCTGCATCTAACTCTTGGTTAAACGCAATGATGCCGCCAAATGCTGATGTAGGGTCAGTTTTAAATGCGCGATCGTAAGCTTCTAAAATGGTGTCGCCTAGTGCAACACCACATGGGTTAGCATGCTTAACGATAACACAAGCCGGACCGTCGAATTCTTTAACACACTCAAGGGCTGCATCGGTATCAGCGATATTGTTGTAAGACAGTGCCTTACCTTGCAATTGAGTTGCGCTAGCCACTGACGCTTCATCAATGTGTGCATTAACATAGAATGCCGCTTTTTGATGGCTGTTTTCACCGTAGCGTAAATCTTGCTTTTTGATCAACTGAGTATTGAAGGTACGTGGGAAGCTTGAATCTTCGTGGCACTCATCTTTACTGTGTGCTGGCACCATAGTACCGAAGTAGTTCGCGATCATGCCATCGTATGCTGCGGTGTGTTCGAACGCTGCAATAGCTAGGTCAAAGCGCGTTTCAAGTGTAGTGCTGCCTTCATTGGCACGCATTTCAGCAATCACGCGGTCGTAATCACTTGCGTTAACCACAATGGTGGTGTCTTTATGATTTTTAGCAGTAGAGCGAACCATAGTTGGGCCGCCAATATCGATGTTTTCAACGGCGTCAGCCAAAGTACAACCTTCTTTTGCCACTGTAGAGGCAAACGGGTAAAGGTTAACGGCAACTAAGTCGATTGGTTTGATGGCATTTTGTTCCATCACGATTTCATCGATACCACGACGAGCTAGAATGCCGCCATGCACTTTAGGGTGAAGTGTTTTAACACGACCATCCATGATTTCAGGATGACCTGTGTAGTCAGAAACTTCGGTCACTGGGATATTATTATCAGCAAGTAATTTAGCAGTGCCACCAGTAGAAAGTAGCTCTACGCCTTGCTCATGTAATGCTTTAGCAAACTCAAGCATTCCAGTTTTATCAGATACGCTTAACAGCGCGCGACGAATAGGTCTGACAGTATTCATGTAGGTACAGTGTCCACTATTTATTTAAGGAAGTTTGGCAAAGCTGAGTTTGTTAAATCAGCTTTGCCAAAGTTCCTACGATGCACATCTCGTTTTTATTTTATTAGTGAGCCGTACTCGAGCGCGCGTATTTTAACGTAATCTGTTTTATTTCGGGAAATTTCTGCGCGATTTCACAATATTGAAATAAGAACAAAGTACGGGGGCTTTTTTATTCTATAAAACCCTTGACCTTGGATTAAACTCCAAGGTTTATAATGATGACATTACACTGATATAGATTCTAACTTTACAGGTAACGATATGTATCGAATTGGTGAGCTCGCGACGTTATTTGATGTGAAAACGGATACGCTTCGTTTTTATGAAAAACATGGTTTATTAGCCCCTTCGAATCGATCTGATTCTGGCTATCGACTGTATAACCAAGATGACGCCGAAAAGCTGCGATTTATTATTCGAGCTAAAGCGGTGGGCTTTAGTTTAAGTGATATTGCTGAGTTGTTGTCTATTGAACTGGATAAGTCCAATTGGGCTTGTGCTGATGTTAAAGGCATGGTCGATATCAAGTTGGATCAAGTACAAGCAAAGATAGCGGAACTGGAGTTCTTTGCGAGTTCGTTGAGTAAATTGTCAGAGGCATGTTGTGGCGGGCCTGAAAGCGCCGAACACTGCTCTATATTAGAAGCATTAGAGTCATCAGATAAAGAATTACAGCCAAAATCTGAACATCATGCTGTAGTACAAAACCCTTAGTGTTAAGAATTAGTGGCAAGAAATAGTGGGGCAAGAGATGTTATTCACTAACTTTGTAGAATTATTTTTAGAGTCAGCACCATGGTTATTACTTGGCTTGGTGTTAGCCGGATTATTAAAAGTGTTTGTGCCTATGGCATGGATGCAAAAGCAATTAGGTGGTCATGGGGTTAAAACCGTGGTTAAAGCCGCAGTGATAGGTGCGCCATTGCCGTTATGTTCGTGTGGTGTCATTCCTGCTGCCGTGGGGCTGCGCCGCAGCGGTGCCTCTAAGGCCGCTACGACTTCATTTTTAGTGTCGACCCCAGAAACTGGCGTTGATTCTGTGACAGTTTCTTATGTTTTACTTGGGCCTTTTATGGCAATTATTCGTCCTATTGCTGCAATTACCAGTGCCGTTGTGGCAGGGTTATTGGTTGGTCGAGATGATAAAGATGAGGTGAGTGAGGCTAAGGCTTCATCAAAGGTTGCAAAAAACGCTGAAGAGAATGATTTAGGTACCGCGGGTGAAGTGGTGTCCTCATGCTGTAGTTCAAAAGCCGCTGAGGTTAAGGCTCCTGATACAAGCTGTTGTAGTTCTAAGGCGCAAAGTAAACCGGCATCAAGCAGTTGCTGCTCTAGCAACAAAGACAACGTTGAAGCGATCCCGAGCACGAGTAGTTGTTGCGCGGGTAAGACAGATAATACAACTAACGAAAAAGTGGCTACAGTTGCTAAAAGCTGCTGTGCCACTAAGACAGATCACGCTGCAGTCAGTGACAACAATGACACGCATGAACATGCGGCTGAAAGCTGCTGCGAGTCAACAAAAGATATGGCGACAGAGCTAAAAAACGAGTCAGTATTGTCAAGGATTAAGTCAGGTTTGCAATACGCGGCAACGGATTTAGTGAGAGACACGACGATGTGGTTGTTAGTCGGTCTATTTTTTGCTGCATTAGTACAAACGTTTGTTCCTGGTGACTTTTTAGCAAAGTGGGGGGACGGGATTTTAGCTATGTTGGTGATGGTGTTGATATCTGTCCCTATGTACATTTGTGCTACAGCCTCAACACCGATTGCGGCAGGTTTACTATTAGCAGGTGTATCACCAGGGGCTGTATTGGTCTTTATGATGGCAGGGCCTGCAACCAATATTGCCACTTTAGGTGTTGTCACCAAAGAGCTAGGTAAGCGCGCATTATTTGGCTATTTAGGCGGGGTGTTGGGCGTAGCGTTAAGTTTTGGTGTCTTAGTCAATTATCTTGTGGAGCACTTTGGTTTTGTTGTCATGCCGCAAATTGGCGAAGAACATGAGTTATTACCTCATTTTGTTACTACGGGATCTGGGATTGTATTGGCCTTGTTAATGGCAAAAGTTATTTATGATAAGTTACCGAAAAAAAGCTTGCGACGAGACTGCTGTTCGTAAGTTATTTGTTTTACTTTAGCAATAAAAAAGGCCCTCAGGGCCTTTTTTATTAACTGAACCTTAAGTCTAATGTATTGATTGATACAGCTTGTTACGTAGTTTGCGTGTAAATAACGAGCAGGTTGAGGAATGATTTTTAATTGTTAATATCAGCTCTAGCTAAACTAGATCTGGCTCAAGGTTTTAATTTAAAGAATATTGAAATTGTTAAAGTTCAGATCTTACGTGACATGAATCACTCATAAAGTTTGGGTTAATACCTAACATGATTCCGAGCTACCTCAATGGTGGTATAAGAAATTGGAGTGATGATGAAACATTTAACGAAACGCAAACTAGCATTCGTTATCGCAGCAGCAATGGGGATTGCAGGCTGTGGTAGCGATGGAAAAGATGGCGAAGATGGCGTAACGCCACCACCACCATCAGCAGAAACCTCAGAGATTACTAATGTCGACGTTATTCACCATGAAATTGGTGATGGCAAAGTAACTTTTGAATTCCAAATCACAAACGAAAAAGACATGCTAATTGTTGGCTTAGAAAAAGCGAACGCAGAATTAGCCGCTATGACTGATAAAGGTATTGCTCGTAGTCGTGATGATTTCGAAGGAACTATCGTTGGTGGTAGTGCAAGCGAGTCAACTGCTGGTGCTAGCTTAACTGTACTGGAAAATGGTAACTATGAATTTGTAGCGCCTATGCCAAATGTTACAGCGGGTACTGAAGGTATTGTTCGTTTAGCTGTGGGTGGTGGTGACTTAATTGCTAAGTCTCGCTACATCGTAGTTAGCAAGCCTGAAAACGTGCACACAACGACGACAGAAACATGTCAGTCTTGTCACGTTGATTTCCATGCATCAGACGTTAAGCATTCAAGCTACACAGCAATCGATACAGAAGGCGAAACTGATTTAGTCGCAGGTTGTTTAGTTTGTCACAACAACGTGGTTCGTGATGATGGCGGTTACGCACGCAACAGCATGCAAAAGCTTGGTCATATTAATCACAATGGCTTTGAAAAAGATTTCACTGCAACTAACTGTTATACCTGTCACGCTGAGCCTGTGATTAACACAAGCATCGCGGGTAACGGTTGTAGCGATTGTCATACAACTGATATGTCTGACAACATGGCTTTATTAGCTGCAAACAGTGACTTTGATGCACGTGAATTCCACGTTAAGTCTGAAAAAATTGGCATTACAGAGCGTCAAACTATTCGTGAAGAGCACAGCACGACTTTATCAGCTGTATACATGAATGACTTAGGTGAATACTGTACTGATTTAACCTTATTTAAAGGTGAAGAAGTACTGGATATCGAAGCGCTATATAATGACGGTACATTAAGCTACGCAAGTACTTACCTTCACGGTTACCATAATGAATCATTAGTGGGTCGTGAGTCTCGTAACTACGAAGAGTCTTATAAAGGCGACGGAACTAAAACCTTCTGTCACCCTGAGCTAGACTTGAACACACCACAAATCATGGCAAGTGCTCGTGTTACCTTTAAAGGTGGCAACTGGATTGATGATGATGGTAAATATGGTGTTTCACTTACAAGTTACTCGCCAGTAGCTGACTTAGCTGATCTGAACAATGTGACTGATTACGATCGTCGTCATGCCGTGACAACTGACAGCTGTACGACTTGTCATAACAACGAAACTAACTACCACAAAAATGGTAGCTACGCTGAAGGCGGCTTAGATTGTGTTGCTTGTCATAACAACGGTCAAGATCGTAGTGCTGGTAACTCTGCACCTGGTTTCGGCCCAATGGTTCACAGCATGCACTGGGGCGTAGGTAGCCAAGCTGGTGAAGACGGTGAAAATGCAGCAGCAAGAAATCTAGACGCTGCAAACTGTGTTTCTTGTCATGCTGATGGTATCGAACTTTACGCTATTCCTAACCAATATATGCTTTCAAAAGCTTATAACGGTGGCGATTCAGGCGTTATGACTAGCCCAATTACAGCAAACTGTTACGCATGTCATAATGGTGAGCAAGCGCTTAACCATATGGAGCAAAATGGTGGTGAGCTGAATGTTGAAGCTGGTACTAATTGGTACACAAATGGTACTTCTGAGTCTTGTGCAACATGTCACGATGCTGGTAAGTCAATGGGTATCGATAAGTTCCATAACTTTGAGCGTTAATCACTGACATTTTATAGCTTGCGATATTAACTGGCCCTGCAAAGCTCAATTTCGCAATCATAAATAATAAAAAGCCACTAGAAATAGTGGCTTTTTTCATTTTTGCCTTTCTATTTCATCTGTCAATTGGCAGGTTTGAATTTCATATTCTATTCTTTTTCGGTGCTTGCAAAAGCAACATAATGTCATTGACTGATTTTTGAGCTCAACTTTGAACCTTAAAATTAACTTAATTTAAACTTAATTGTAATTTCAGCTATAGAGTAAATAGGCTTTTACTTACTATAAATTCAAGTTAAGCCACTGAATAATAAGGCTTAATTTGTTTGTTAAATTATTTAATTAGTTGTAAACCCTTTTAAAACAATGGTTTAGCTTGCTGTTGCTATTGTTGTTATTTATATAAGGATGTAGTTATTTAGATCTGAGTCAAACTTTGAACATTAAAAAGTGTTAATCAGCTTCGTGTTAATTCAGTCGTGATCATTGTCACTATTTAGCGAACAAGAAATGCCTAGTATAAAAATAGACCTGTACCTACAAAGTGGTAATGGGCAATAGGAGATGATGATGAAGCATTTAACGAAAAGAAGATTAGCTTTCGTTGTCGCGGCTGCAATGGGGATTGCAGGTTGTGCTGATGACGGTAAAGATGGTGCTGATGGCGAAGATGGTGCACCGGGTGAACCCGCTACTCCACCAGTCACTGAAGTGTCTACAGTAACCAATGTTGAGTATATTGCTCATATGGTTGAAGAAGGCCAAGTGACAGTAGAGTTTAACTTAACTGATGAAGATGGCGTTGCGATTACGGGTCTTGAAAATGCAGGTATTTACTTAGCTGCTAAGACAGATCGCGGTATTCAACGTAGCCGTGACGGTAGTGTCGGTGGTAGTGCAACGTTTGGTGGCGATAATGCTACTGAAGGTGCAACTATTACAGAAGTTGACAGCGGGCAATATAAACTCGTTGCTCCAATGGCAGCTGTACAAGCGGATACTGAAGGATTAATTCGCTTACAAGTGGGCGGTGGCGATATTGCTGATTCACCGTATATCATTATTGATAAGCCAGAAATGACCCACACCTCAACAACTGAAACTTGTTATTCATGTCACGTTGATTACGCCACTTCAGATATTAAGCATGCGAAATATGTCGCACAAAACATTGATGGCGAAGTTGATTTTGTTGGTGGCTGTATGGTGTGTCACAACAATGTTCCACGTGATGTTGCTGAAGATGGTACCTCACTTGATACCGGTGGATATGCTAAAAATACCATGCAAAAGCTTGGTCACATTAATCACCAAAAGTTTGAAAAAGATTTTACCCCAACTAACTGTTACACCTGTCACGCAGAGCCTGTGATTAATACCAGTATTGCTGGTAATGGGTGTAGTGACTGTCATGGCTCAGGCGAGTCAGGCGTGATTGTTCCTTCTGACGGATTTGATGCTCGTGAGTTCCATTTCCAATCTTCTAAAATTGGTTTAGAAGAGCGTAAAGACATTCGTGCAAATCATTACACTACAACTAGTGCGCCATACTTTAATCCTACAATGGATGAGTGGATTGATCACAAAGATGTTGCTTGGACATCAGGTTACTGTGTTGATATCGCATTGTTTGATAACTCTGGTGAAACACCTGTACAGTTAAACATTGGTGAAATGTATGCTGCGCATGAAGTTGTTTATGGTGGTGCTTACATTAACAACTACTACAATGATTCTATTGTTGCACGTGTTATTGGTCATGGTTCAGAAGGCTACATTGAAAATGCTGATGGCTCACGTTCAGTATGTTACGGCGAGCTAACTGCGGGTTATGAACTTGCTAACTTGTCTGCCAGCTCACGTATTACGATTGCTGATACCAATTGGATTGATAGCGATAATGAATACGGTGTGTCTTTCACTGGATACAGTGATGTAGTTGACCCAATCAACTTTGAAAAAGTACAAGATTGGGGTCGTCGTCATACTATCGATGAAAACAGCTGTACGACTTGTCACAACAACGACACTAACTACCATAAGAGCGGTAGCTACGGTGACGGTGGTTTAGATTGTGTTGCTTGTCATAACAATGGTCAAGATCGTAGAGGCGCATTGTCTGGTCCTGGTTTCGGCCCAATGGTTCACAGCATGCATTGGGGTGTTGGTAACGAGTTAGGTGATAAAGCGCCTGAAGCGAACTCAGCAGCAAGCTTGAATGCCGATAACTGTGTCTCTTGCCATGCTGATGGTGTAAGCCTAGCTGATGTACCTAACCAATACATGCTTTCTAAAGCGTATAATGAAGGTAATGCTGGTGTAATGACGAGCCCTATCACTGCAAACTGTTTTGCATGTCATAACTCTGATTCAGCGTTAAGCCACATGGAGCAAAATGGTGGTGAGTTGAATGTACCATCAACGACAGAATGGTTCACTGAAGGTACTTCAGAGTCTTGTGCAACATGTCATGATACTGGTAAGTCATTCGGTATTGATAAGTTCCATAACTTTGAACGCTAAGAGTAACTTAACGACAATTTTATCCCTGCTAAGATAATTGTCATAAGTTGAAAAAAGCCACTATTTTATATAGTGGCTTTTTTATTGGTTAACGGGTCAAAAAACGAGGTTAATTTAGTATTTAAGGGTAATAATGCTTATGTTTTTATTGCTATTTACACTCGTTGTTTATTACATTTTTCAGTTTCTTTTTGATACAAGTGTATAATTTTTAGAGAGTTATATTGTTCTTGCATTTCCAGTAATCAAATTACAGATAAGTTGATTCTGATTTCATTCATAATTTAATCACAAAGGCTGTTTTCTGCTGTTTAATCAATAAATTTTCGTGAGCTTAATCACTCCAGATAAAGCGGTTAGTCCCTACTATGCCAATCAGGTGTTTACCTAAAAAGTAGTAATTAAACTATTCGGAGTGATGATGAAACATTTAACGAAACGCAGATTAGCCTTCGTTGTTGCAGCAGCGATGGGGATTGCTGGTTGTGCTGATGATGGAAAAGACGGTGCAGATGGCGCACCAGGTGAACCAGGTCCAGGACCTAATCCACCAGTAACAGAATCCGCTGATATTACCCATATCACTATGATTTCGCATGCGATTGAGGAAGGCCAAGTTCGATACGAATTTGAAGTGACGAACGAAGATGGCGTTTTAGTCAATGGTTTAGGTAAAGCAGAAGCTAAATTTGCTGAAAAAACCGACCGTGGTGTGGTGTTAAATCGTGATGGCAATGTCGGTGGCTATACAGATTCCACTAAAGAAGGGTCATCATTAACAGCTATCGGTGATGGGCATTATGAGTTTATTGCTGCTATGCCAGCTGTGACGGCAGCCTCAGAGGGTATCGTTTGGTTACGTGTAGGCGGAGATAGCGAAACAGAAATCGCTCGTTCACAGCCTATGGTGGTGGATAAACCTGAGATGATCCACACCAGCACGACAGAAACCTGTTATAGCTGTCACGTGGACTATGGCACTTCTAGCATGAAGCATCCTAGCTACACAGCAATTAATGTTGAAGGCGAGGTCGATTTCGTTGCAGGCTGTTTAGTGTGTCATAACAATGTGTCTCGCGCTGAAGAAAATGGCGGATATGCCACCAACACATTACAGAAAATCGGTCACATTAATCATCAAAAGTTTGAAAAAGATTTTGCAGTTACTAACTGTTATACCTGTCATGCTGAGCCAGTAATTAATACCAGTATTGCAGGAAATGGTTGTAGTGATTGTCACTCATCAGACAGTGCTGCTAGCGGCATTGTGATGGCGATGAATGACTTTGATGCCCGTGAATTCCACGCAAAATCTGAAAATGTAGGTTTGGTAGCAAGACAAGACTCTAGAAGTCAGCACTCTACAATGCTTTCAGATATTTACACACCGGATTCTGGTGTTACCTATTGTACCGATCTCAGCCTTTACCAAGGCGAGAGTATGCTAGATATCGAAACGCTTTCTGCTGACGGAACGTTAAGCTATACAGGCGGTTACATGCATGGTTATAACAATAAATCTATTATTGGCCGTGAAACCAACTCTTATGCAACCAGCTATAAAGGTGATGGTACTAAAACCATGTGTTATGCCGCATCAGGTTTCGGTATCAATGCACCACAAATTATGGCGAGCTCTCGTGTCACATTTGCTCACGGTGATGATCCTTCATATGACGGTGTAACATTTACCAGTTACTCACCAGTGTTTGCTATCGCAGATGGAAAAGTGACTGATTATGATCGTCGCCATGCAGTAACAAGTGATAGCTGTAGCGCTTGTCATAATGAAGAGACCAATTACCATAAGAATGGTGGTTACAGTGAAGGCGGTTACGATTGTGTTGCTTGTCATAACAATGGTCAAAACAGAATGAGCTCTCGACATATCAGTCTTGAAGGTTCTGAGTTTGCTAGCGAGCAAGAAAGAATCAATGCGGGTTACATTTTCAATGCTGCATATGGTGGAGAAGGTTGGCAAGCAACAAGTGGACCTGGATTTGGACCAATGGTTCATGCAATGCACTGGGGTGCTTCGCAAACTATTGTTGGATCTGATGACAGTGGCTACTTGTATAATTCATCTGCTGAATTAAATGCGATAAACTGTGTGTCTTGTCATGCTGAAGGTATTGATTTATATGCAATACCTAATCAATACATGCTAGCTAAAACCTTAGCAATAACTGAAGAAGGCAACCCTGATACTAATAACATGGCAAGCCCAATCACTGCCAATTGTTATGCTTGTCATGATTCAGCTTCAGCATTGAACCACATGGAGCAAAATGGTGGTGAAATTAATGCGAAAGTTGATGAAGTACCAGTATGGTATGAAGCTGTTCCACAAGAGTCTTGTGCAACGTGTCACGCCGAAGGTAAATCATTTGGTATTGATAAGTTCCATGTATTTGAACGTTAATGACGGTAAAGTGAGTCAGTGCCTGCAAGCTGACTAACTAGAACGTTTCATTTAACAGTCAGTGTTAAACAAAAGAGCCACTCAAATGAGTGGCTCTTTTTATGCGTAATAAGCTATGTAATAACGCGGCTTGTACAAAATATTAAGAATAAATTTCAGTTCAATGACGACATAATTATCTTAATATGACACTCTTTATTAACATAACAAGCATTACAATTATTTACTGAAAATAATATTTAACTTTTCTGCAAGACGGATCCCTGCTTGCTGTAAACGTAATTCAACTGTTGGCGTATGATCGAAAATATACTGCCAGCGTAAGTCTGGTTGGTCGTCGCGGTTTTTTTCTAATTCATAGGTTGCTTCACGCAATGTTTTTGACTCATCAGCCCAGTCATAATAGCTTTTTCCGACCCAACTCTTGATGTCTTTATCTGAGATACGTTCAATGAATTTTGTGTATTCGGTGTAGCTAAGCTGTTTATGATCAACCAGCTTACTATCCCAAACACTATGCAAGTTTGTGTCTTCACCAAACCATTTTAACTTGACCTTATTACCGCCATGATCGTGGCTATGGCCAACATGTAATGGCTGATGAATATCACCGACAAAGTGAACGTAAAATGCTAATGCGTCACGCTTATCTTTATTGCTAACCTTAGGATCCTTCAACACTTTTTCAAAACGCTCAAGGCTTTCAATAATATCGCCTTTCGGGTTTCTTTTGACTGTGTCCCAAGTTTCGTCGTCAGCAATTGATACATAGTGCCATGGTGATGCGTGATGCCAGTTTTTATCCGAACGGATTTCATCTGGCCAGGTCGACATTTGTGCTAAAGATTCACCTTGCGTTATTTGATTGATTTTATCTTGTGCGACAGCAGAAAGGTTATTTTGTGCTAACTCCCCAATAATACGGTGACCATTTTGGCCCCAAGCATGAACTGGTGAGCTGACAAGGCTACTGAGCGCAAGTGTTGCACTGAAAAGAATTACTGCAGGTTTCATTATTATTATTCCAAAAGCGATTTAACAGGCTTTGACCCTAGTACGGCATGCTAAATCGAGTGAGTGAGGTCGTTTTATCATATATTTTTCAAATTAAATTTTTGTGACAAAACAACCATGAACCCTTACCAAGTAAGGGGTTGGTTAAATTTGTGAAGCAAATTTGACGCAAATAGTTTAGATATTGTTGAAAAATAGTTCAAGAATGACATGATTTTGAAACAAATTGGTTATAAAATCCGCCCTGAAGTTTTTACTCTACGGCTTCATATTAAAAGCTAGCTTAACTAGCAAACAAATTAAAATATAAAAGTATTTCAGGGGTCTGAAAATGTTAAACAATAAAATCAGTCGCTTAGCGCTAGCGACTTGCTTTGCTATGGGTGTTTCTCTACCTGCCATGGCAGCCGATACTGCATCAAATATCCGAGGCCAGATTGTTGGCCCTCAAGGAAATGCTGTAACAGATGCAACAATTACTATCATTCATGAACCAACAGGTACCGTTACTGAGCTTGCTGTTGGTGCTGACGGTACGTTTGCTGCTCGTGGTCTTCGTGTTGGTGGTCCATATATCATTAAAGTAGATTCAGAAGAATTTGCGGATGATTTAGAGCAAGACTTATTTTTAAACGTTGGTGAAACCTTACGTTATAACCGTACTCTTCAAGCTGAAGGTGATATGGAGCGTATCGGTGTTGTGGGTAATGCAAATTACTACCGCAGTGCTGGAAGCAACAGCGAATTTGGTGCTAAGGATATTGCTAACTCTCCAGGTATTAACCGTGACCTTAAAGATGTATTACGCCAAAATCCAATGGCTGTTGTAGGTACTGATGGCATCTCAATGAGTGTTGCGGGTATTAACCCACGCTTTAACACGTTCGTTGTTGATGGTGTATCTCAAAACGATGACTTTGGCTTAAACTCAAACGGTTACCCAACTCAACGCTCTCCTATCTCAATTGATGCGGTAGAAAGTGTTGCATTAAACACATCTCCTTTTTCTGCTCGTACAGGTGGCTTCTCTGGCGCACAAGTTAACGTAGTGACAAAATCAGGTACGAATGAGTTAGCTGGTACTGTTTTTTGGGAAACGACTAACGACAGCATGGCTGGCGACGGTAAAGACCAAGAAACGGGTGAAAAATTAAAGCAAGATTTTGAAGAAACAACATTTGGTGCGACTGTTGGTTTCCCATTAATTAAAGACACATTATTCTTCTTTGGTTCATATGAAAACTTTGACGCTCCACAAGCGGCTGAGTGGGGACCAGCTGGTGCAGGTTTTGCTAACGATTCTCGTGTAACACAAGAAGAGTTAGACAGAATTACCAGTATTTCTAACAGTGTTTATGGTCTAGATAATATTGGTGGTTACAGCTCAACTCCACAAGAAAAAGATGAAAAAATCTTAGCAAAAGTGGATTGGAACATTAACGATGAACATCGTGCTTCTTTCACTTATCAAAATACTGTTGGTAACTTAACTAACAAAGTATCTGACGATGAGTCTTCACTTAACTTATCAAGCTACTGGTACGATAAAGAAGAAGAGTTAGAGTCTTATGCTGCAACGGTTTACAGTGACTGGACAGATTCATTTACTACTGAAATCAAATTAGCTTATAAAGATACGACAAGTAACTCTAACCCTGTTGATAACATCGGCATTGGTCAAGTTAATGTACGTACTGGCAGTGGTGATGTTAACTTCGGTACTGAGCGTTCTCGTCAATCAAATCAATTAAATAACCAAAATTTAGAGCTTCGTTTTGTGGGTGATTACTACCTAGACGAGCACACCATTGGTTTTGGTTTCCAGTATAACGACATCGAAGTGTTCAACTTGTTTGCTCAAGACACTATGGGATCATGGGATTTCGATTCAATTGATGATTTCGAAAATGGTGTTGTTGACCGTTTCCGTTATCAAAATGCTGAATCAGGCAACTCAAACGATGTTGCTGCTAACTTCACAATGGAAACGTTAGCATTATTTGTTGAAGATACTTGGGAAATTAACGCTGACTTAGAAATGACCTTTGGTATGCGTTATGAAACCATCACCATGTCTGAGTCTCCGGCATTAAACCAAAATTTCGTTGACCGTTATGGTTTTGCAAACAACGAGACAATGGATGGTAAAGATATCTGGTTACCACGTATCGGTTTAACTTACGTCTTATCTGACGATGTTACTTTACGCGGTGGTGTCGGTCGTTACAGTGGCGGTTACCCAACAGTTTGGATGTCTAACAGCTTCTCAAATGATGGTAACAGCTTATTAAGCTTCAACGATGGTTGGAATACCGATTGGGGTACGCCTGATTTTGGTAATGTACCAAGCGAAGCTCAAGATGGTCTTGTTGGCGGCGATGGTAACACTAACTCATTAGATCCAAACTTCGAACTTCCTTCAGATTGGCGTGCAAGCATCGGCTTTGATAGTACTTGGGACTTCGGTGCTCTAGGTCAAGACTGGTTCTTTGGTGGTGAGTTCTTATATATCCAAAAAGAAAATGATGTGGCTTGGGTTGATTTAGCACGTCGTGAAGTTGGAACAGATTCAACAGGCCGTGTGATTTACGAAACGTGGGATCCATTAGCAAATAATGGCGCAGGTGGAAACACTGAACGTTATGACTTAATGCTAACTAATGCAGAAGAAGATGGTAAGAGCCAGACATTAAGCTTCACCCTAGCGAAAAACTGGGACATGGGTCTTAATATGCGCTTAGGTTATGCCTACAACTCTGTTGATGAAGGTAACCAAGGTTCGTCTTCAACAGCGACATCTAACTACCAATACCCGATTACTCAGTATGACCGTAACGGTACAACAATTGGCCCTGGTTACTATGAAACACCACATCGTTTCACCTTTAGCTTAGGCTATGATGTTGAATTTGTTGCAGGTTATAACTCAAGCTTTAACATGTTCTATGAAGCACGTGAAGGCCGTCCTATGACTTGGGTTCTAGGTTCGCACAATGACCGTGGTTTCGGTGACCAAGGTTCATTTGCCTACTCTGATGCATACCTTCCATACATTCCAACAGGTGCTGATGATGCCAATGTTGAATATGCTGGTGGCTTAACTTACGAAGACTTTAAAGCAGCTATTGATGAAATTGGTCTAAGTGAATACGCAGGCGGTATCGCACCTAAGGGTACTGATAACCAACCTTGGGTTCACCAATTAGATTTCCGCTTCACTCAAGAGCTACCTGGTTTCCTAGAAGATCATAAAGGTATCTTGTACTTTGACGTGAAAAACGTACTTAATCTAATGAATGACGATTGGGGTGTTGTTGAGTATCAATCATTTGGTAGCAAAATCCTAGTTGACCATAACTACAATGCTGATACGGGTGTATACACTTACTCAGTGCCTTATGGCCAAGATGGTATCGAAACAGCTAACCAAAATACTTATGACATTAATAAGTCTGCTTGGCAGTTAAAAGTGGGTGTTAAATACCAGTTCTAATTTGAGCATATTTAACGTTTAAAAATACCGAGCTTAGGCTCGGTATTTTTTTGCCTATCACTCAAGGTTGTTACTGGTTGGTGGGTGATTTGTTTTTTATTTGTTCGCGTATTGAGGTTTGTTTGTTTGCCTGTTGATGCTTATTTGTTTATTTTTTTGAAGTGTTAAAAAACTTTTTAACCTAATTAATTTGCTTTTTATTGCCTCAGTTTTTAAAAAAACCATACCCCTCTCACAAGATTAACATTAGTTAACCTAGGTCTCATCGGGCTTTTAGTCAGATGTCGTTATTTCGGTGATGGTAAATTCGATATGTTAATTAACGCTTTGTAAATAGATGTACTTTGCCATTGATGCGTTTTGCTACAAATATGAAATGGCACTGAAATATATGCTCAATAGCATCCGCCCCTGAAGTTTTACTCTACAGCTTCATATAAGGCTAGACCAACTAGCTATATTATAATTTTTCAGGGGTCAGATAATGTTTAACCATAAAATTAGTCGCTTAGCGCTGGCGACTTGCTTTGCTTTAGGTGTCGTATCTCTACCAGCTACCGCATCGCAGACTGCATCCAACATTCGAGGCCACATTGTTGGCCCAATGGGTAATGCAGTTACCGATGCAACTATTACTATTATTCACGAGCCAACAGGTACCGTTACAGAAGTGCCAGTAGGCGCTGACGGTCAGTTTGCAGCTCGTGGTTTACGTGTTGGTGGTCCATACATTATTAAAGTAGGTTCTGATGAATTTGCCGATGATGTTGAGCAAGGTTTGTTTTTAAATGTAGGCGAAACACTGCGTTTTAATCGTGAATTAAAATCTGCAGCTGACATTGAGCGAATTGGGGTAGTCGGCAACGCAAACTACTACCGCTCAGCTGGCAGTAACAGTGAGTTTGGTGCTGACGATATTGCTAATTCACCTGGTATAAACCGTGACTTAAAAGATGTATTACGTCAAAACCCAATGGCGGTTGTGGGGAATGATGGTATCTCTATGAGTGTTGCGGGTATTAACCCTCGTTTTAACACCTTTGTGGTTGATGGTGTATCTCAAAATGATGATTTCGGATTAAATTCAAATGGTTACCCAACTCAGCGTTCACCAATATCTATTGATGCTGTAGAGAGCGTTGCATTAAATACTTCGCCATTTACCGCGCGTAGTGGTGGCTTTTCTGGGGCACAAGTTAATGCGGTAACCAAGTCGGGTACCAATGAGCTATCGGGTACGATGTTTTGGGAAACCACCAATGACAGCATGGCAGGTGATGGTAAAGATCAAATCACTGGTGAAGCTTTAAAGCAGGATTTCGAAGAAACCACATTTGGTGGCACGATTGGCTTTCCTTTGATTAAAGACAAGCTATTTTTCTTCGGCTCTTACGAGAATTTTGATGCGCCACAAGCGGCTGAATGGGGACCTGCAGGAGCGGGTTTTCCTAATGATTCAAATGTAACGCTAGACGAATTAAATCGAATCAACAGCATTGCTAGTAGCGTATATGGCCTTGATAATATTGGTAGTTATAACGCCACACCTCAAGAAAAAGATGAGAAGATTCTGGCTAAGTTAGATTGGAACATTAACGATGATCACCGTGCTTCTTTAACCTATCAAAAAACGGTCGGTAATATGACTAACCGTGTTTCTGATACCGAAGGTTACTTAAACTTATCAAGCTATTGGTACGATAAAGAAGAAGATTTCGAATCTTACGCAGCGATTGTATACAGTGACTGGAGCCATGACTTCACGACTGAATTTAAAGTTGCTTATAAAGACACTGTAAGTAGCTCTAACCCAGTAGATAATTTGGGTATTGGACAAGTTGCAGTGAGAACTGACAACGGTACTGTAACCTTTGGAACTGAGCGTTCGCGCCAATCAAATGAGCTTGATAACCAAAACTTGGAAGTGCGTTTTGTGGGTGATTATTACCTAGACGAGCATAAGATTGGTTTTGGTTTCCAGTACAACAGCATTGACGTCTTTAACCTGTTTGCTCAAGACACTATGGGTACATGGGATTTTGATTCTATCGAAGACTTCGAGCGTGGCATTGTTGATCGCTTCCGCTATCAAAATGCTTTATCAGGCAATCCAGATGATGTTGCCGCTCAATTTAACATGGAAACGCTGGCATTATTCCTAGAAGATACCTGGGAAATTAACTATGACTTAGAAATGACCTTTGGTGTGCGCTATGAAAGGATCATGATGTCAGACTCACCAGAGTTAAATAGCAACTTTGTTGATCGTTACGGCTTTGCTAATAACAGCACAATGGATGGTCTAGATATTTGGCTGCCACGGGTAGGATTAAATTACGTACTAACGGATGATGTGACGTTACGCGGTGGTGTCGGTCGTTACAGTGGTGGTTACCCAACGGTTTGGATGTCGAATAGTTTCTCAAATGACGGCAACAGCTTATTAAGTTATACCGGCGGTTGGAACGATGCGTGGGGCACACCTGATTTTGGTAATGTTCCTGGTGAAGCGCAAGATGGCCTTGTGGGTGGAGACGGTAATACTAACTCACTTGACCCGAACTTTGAGTTACCATCAGATTGGCGAGTCAGTGTTGGCTTTGACAGTACTTGGGACTTAGGGGCCTTAGGTCAAGATTGGTTCTTTGGTGGTGAATTCCTCTACATCCAAAAAGAAAATGATGTAACTTGGGTTGATTTATCTCGCCGTAAAGTCAGAACTGATGATACTGGCCGTGTAATTTATGAAACCTGGGATCCATTAGCGAACAACGGACAAGGTGGACACACAGAGCGTTCAGATTTAATGCTCACTAATGCAGATACTGACGGCTCAAGCAAAACGTTAAGCTTTAGCTTGGCGAAGAATTGGGACATGGGTCTGAACATGCGCTTTGGTTATGCTTATAACCAAGTTGACGAAGGTAACCAAGGTTCATCTTCAACAGCAGGTTCAAACTATCAATACCCGATTGTTGGCGCAGATCGTAACGGCACCACTATGGGGCCTGGCTATTATGAAACGCCACATCGTTTCACTCTTAGCTTAGGTTACGACACTGAGTTATTTGCAGGTTATAACTCTAGCTTCAATATGTTCTATGAAGCACGCCAAGGTAACCCAATGAGCTGGGTATTAGGTTCGTATAATGACCGCGGATTTGGTGACCAAGGTGATTACGCCTACTCTGATGCATATCTACCGTATATTCCAACAGGTGCAGATGATGCCAATGTTGAATATGCTGGTGGCTTAACTTATGAAGAGTTTAAAAAGGCCATTGATGAGCTTGGGTTAGGTAAATACGCAGGTGGACTCATTGATAAAGGCACTCACAATCAACCTTGGGTACATCAATTAGACTTCCGTTTCACCCAAGAATTACCGGGCTTTACTCAAAAACATAAAGGCATGCTGTACTTCGATGTTAAGAACGTATTGAACTTGCTTAATGATGATTGGGGTAAGGTGCAATATCAAAGTTATGGCAACAAGGTGCTTGTTGATCACAGCTATGATGCAGAAACTGGTGTTTACACTTACTCAACTCCGTTTGGTCAAGACGGCATAGATACTTCCAACTTCAATACTTACGATATTAATCAGTCAGCATGGCAGATTAAGGTTGGAGTAAAATACATGTTCTAACAAGAACCTGTTGAAAAATACCGAGCTTAGGCTCGGTATTTTTTTGTGTTTTTGAACCTGATTTGTCCATTTAGTGATGTTGTTTATTCATGGTAAGCTTGCGATAAAATCATTAAGTGGTGATCAATCAGAATGTCGCAACTAGATACAACGCAGTGGAAATTACTTAGCTTTAATGAATTTAGCCTAGATGAGCTATACGAAGTATTAAAGCTTAGAGTTGACGTGTTTGTGGTTGAGCAAAACTGCCCTTATCCAGAACTGGATAATAAAGACAGGTTGCCTGGCGCTAAACACTTATTAGGACTCAATGCGCAAGGCGAACTGATTGCATATACAAGAATCTTACCCGCAGGCGTGAGCTACCCTGAGGCGAGTATTGGCAGAGTTATTATTGCTGAATCTGCACGCGGAAAGGGAATTGCCCATGCATTAATGCAACGGTCAATCGATGTGGTAAAGGATTTGTGGCCACAGGAAAATATTCAAATTGGCGCTCAGCAACATTTAAACCATTTTTACCAGCAGCAAGGGTTTATCAATAATTCAGAGATGTACCTTGAAGACGGCATCTCACATATTGATATGTTACTCACTTTAAAACCTAGTTAAGTTTACTATTCAAGGATATCTATGTCAGATTATAGAATTAATACGACTCGTATAGTTTGTATTGCGCAGTTTGTTGCTAAAGAAGGCAAACGTGAGTTATTAGTTGAAGCGCTAGCATCGTTGATCCCAGACACACGTCGTGAATTGGGATGTATTAGATATGAGCTTAACGTGAGTTTAGAAGACGATCGTAAGGTCGCATTCGTTGAAAAATTTACTGATAAAGCGACGTTTGATGAGCATTGCGCTAAAGATGATATTCAACATTATTTCCACAACGTCATGCCTGAGCTCGTTGAGTCTCATCATGTGGAAGTGTTTAATGAAGTCATTGCTTAAAGTGTGATTTAAATTGGATCAAAAAAGAGTGCAGAGGCACTCTTTTTTATGCGTGACTGATAGAACTAATGATTAGATTACCGTCTTGCTATTGAGACTCTTCACGTAATTTGATGTCAGGACGCAAATTCACTTCGCCTTCAAAATCAATCACTGCTAATTCACTTTGTTGTGAAACCACCGCGAGAGGGCCCTCTGGCATCATTCTTACAAACAGTAATCGGTAGCCAAACCGGTTTAAATCATACAGCGCCATTTTTTGGTCTGCTGTCATCCGTTCCCAATGCTGTTCTTGATCGAGAGGTTCTCCACGACGCTCGCCGATAGCATATGCAACTTGATTCATAATCAATAAGCCTGAATAATTATTGAGTTAACAAAATGAATATAACAACTAATACGATCATTTCAAACATTTTGGATCAGAAAATAGAATAAAAAACAGTCATTACGCTCACTGTTTATACAAAATGTGTTTTGAGAGGTCGAAAGGATACGACATTGATTAGCTATATAGAGCCAGTATTTAGGCCGCCTTCTGAGTGGAAATCACTGATTTTACAAGTGAGCAATGGTTGCAGTTGGAACCGCTGTAGCTTTTGCGATATGTATACTCAAGAGCAAAAAAAGTTTAGAGCTCATAAAGTTGATAAAATTGAACAAGACATATTAGCAGCAGCGGCATCGGGACATTCCATTAGTCGAGTATTCTTAGCCGACGGTGATGCAATGACTTTGCCCTTTAAGCGGCTAAAAGAAATTTGCCAACTAATTAACAAGCACTTACCCAGTGTGACTCGTATTAGCAGTTATTGCTTACCTCGTAATTTATCTAATAAGACAGTAGAACAGCTTACAGAGCTTCGTCAAATGGGCTTGTCATTACTTTATGTTGGTTGTGAAAGTGGTGACAACGAGGTACTTCGTCGTATCGAAAAAGGGGAGGATTTTGACTCATCTTTAGCGGCGCTCAATAAAATAAAGCAAGCGGGTATCAAGTCGTCAGTGATGATTTTAATGGGGCTGGGCGGCAAAAGTTTGTCATTGCAACATGCTAAAGCCTCTGCTGAATTGATGAATGCAGCGCAGCCTGAGTATCTATCTACGTTAGTGGTCACCTTACCGCTTGGTACTGACAGAATGGATGCAGCATTTGACGGTCATTTTGAACTACCCGATCAGATAGGTCTACTTGATGAGATGCAAACACTATTGGCTAATTTGGAATTAGACAAAACGATTTTTAGGTCTGATCACGCTTCGAATTATTTGGTGCTAAAGGGCGTACTTGGTAAAGATAAACCTCAGTTACTAGCCCAAGTAAATCAGGCTATGCAAGGTATGGTGCCATTACGACAGGAATGGCAACGAGGTTTGTAAGGCCGCAACGATGAGTCACCTGCGTGGCTGCGCTAATTGGCAGTCACATATCGTTGTTGCTAGTGACTCACTTTTTCAGATATCGATTGGAAATGAGCAATCGTTAGTTTGTCTCAGGCGTATCAGCAGCTGCGGTCATCAAGGCATTTTTAAAGTCATTTACCCAGCGTCGATAAACTGTTTTCACATCACCCCAATTAAATACCTTAGTGTTTTGACGCCATTGATCAAATCCGATAGCGCGATCGGCAGCCTTAGCGAGTACCTCATCTGTTTGGCCATCTTTCAGCACAGCCAGCAATACCATTGAACCTGAGTTTTGTGTGTAGGTTTTACCCATAGAATTATAGCTTCTGCGGCTGCTTTCAACAGGTGCGCTAAGGCGAATGTCGCTAACGGCAGTGTCAATCACTAAGGTATTAGGGCCTGCGCGAGTCACTAACTCAAATGGTTGCTCATGATTAAAGACATCCTGCACCGTCTTTGAAAACTGTTGCGCCATTTTGTCCAGCGATTCTTGTGGTAAGTCATAGGTGGCATTTAAGCCGTCAGTCTGTGGATCGACTCTAGGAGCACGGTAATCTTTAGGGTGATCATTAGTCACCTTTGTTGGCCTGAAATAGAGTTTGGAGTATTGGGTCCAATCTACGTCAGGTCGAACGTAAGACAGTGCCAATCTAGAGTTATCGACTTTAACCAGCCCATCCTTGGTGATTTCTGCATCTGGCCCTTGCTGAAGTGTGGCTGGCTGAGTTGCACAACCAAACAAGCCAAATACAACGAGTCCTGCCATAGCGATATGTGATGTGTTGATATGACGCATATGTTTAATCCCTTAATTTACATGATGCTAATTAATATGGCAGGAATTAAGGTAGAGTCAATATTGGTTCTAGTGCATGACAAAAAGCATCACTGGCTATTATTGTTAATAACGGTGGTCAGAACACTCTAGTCTTCTTGATTTATGGGCTAACAATAAAACATTTGCAATGTTCGGTGAAAACAAAGGTGAAGCGATATGGATGTCAGTAAGTTTACAATAAAATTGGACGATTTATCTGGTCATGAGGTGGCGCAGTTATTAAATGAGCACCTGCAAGATATGTATGCGACGTCACCAGTTGAGTCTGTTCACGCATTGGATTTATCTAAACTTCGTCAGTCCAATATTAAATTTTGGACCATATGGGATGAGCAAATGCTCGCAGGCTGCGGAGCGTTAAAGACTTACTCTGCAACAAGTGTGGAAATTAAGTCAATGAGAGTGGCAAATGCTTATCGACGCCAAGGTGTTGCTGCGCAACTATTGCAACATATTCTACATGAAGCTAAATGTGCCGGCGCTAAAACTGTTTACCTAGAAACAGGTTCAATGGCATTTTTTGCACCAGCAAGACAACTTTACGCCCAGCATGGTTTTATCGAAACTGGCCCATTTGCTGATTACCAAGCGGATGAAAATAGCATTTTTATGTCGCTCTCTTTATAAAAGTAAACGACAAAAAATCTCGTTGAACTAAGCCTCATCTTCGAAAACGTCCTCGATAGTGAGGCCAAACAGTTTAGCGGCCTTAAACGCCAACGGTAAACTTGGGTCAAATTTTCCCTTCTCAATAGCGTTGACCGTTTGTCGAGATACTCCCAATAAATCCGCCAGTTGAGCTTGAGTTAAATCACGCTCAGCTCGAAGTACTTTTAATCTGTTTTTCATTGGTACTTCCTGTTACCGAGAATAATACCGACCATGTAAGTTAAGCTCATTACAATCACCAAATGGGAGATTTCTGCATGACTGTTTATTACGCCAGTGGTACTCAGTGTAGAGTAACTGATGCCTGAAATTAGCCCAACGCCTAGACTCAATCCCATGGCATTAAGTTGTATTTTTTGTTGTAACTCATCAAGGCTCAGTAAATGATGCTTATTGGCTAGAATCATCCCGATCCCCACTAAAAAGTTAATCACAATTGCTGTTATGGTTATCGCTTCTTGTTGCCAGATAAAGACTGGACCAAACGTTGCAATCGCTAATGTCACAACCCAAGCAGCGGTCCACTTGGCCAGTTTTTTTGTGTAGTTAGCGTTACGCTCTTTCCAATCTGTTGTCGTTGATTGAGGTGTTTTCATCGCCAATTCCTTTCAAGTAAACTTGTCTAAATGTCAAACTAACTTGACTTAACTATGTGTTCAAATATTGCTCATGTCAAGTTTTGACGACATTTTGTATTGTCTAACTTGCTTTTAAAGACAAGAGTGTTGTTTGCCAGATGAGGTAACCAATGGGAGAAAGTAGAGTAGGTAAGTCGTTAAGGTTTTGATATTAAAAATGATACCAGTTTAGTTAGCACTGTTTGAAATAGCCTATTCAGCCAGAGTGCAATTATTCTGGCTGAACGCTAATTAATGGAAACAACTAAAGTTTACTGTTGTAAATGGATTTCTCTAACCGGACAAGGAATCGTGATATCAGCATTTTTTAAGGCATTTATAATGGCCAAGTTGCTTTGGTATTTGTCGTCATAGTAGCTATTAGTTGGCACCCAGTAACGTACGCCGATTTCCATACCAATACTGTTGAAGTCATTAATACCTACTTGAGGCGGGCGAGACTGATTAATATTGTCTTGCGTTTGTAGGGCTTGAGCAATCAGTTGAATGACGTGTTGTGGGTCGGTTTGATAATCAATATTAAATTTAGTGTCGACCAATTTATATTCTTGAGAGTTATGTAAAATTTCACCGACGATATGCTTATTAGGAATACTAATTAGCTCGCCTTCCTCATTAGTCAGTATCGTTAAGCCCAACTGGATTTTTTGCACCACACCTGAAACCCCTTGGATTTCGATAGTGTTACCAATCACAAAAGGGCGAGTCACGATAATGGTAACCCCTGCAGCGTAGTTTGCCAGCATGCCTTGAAGTGCTAAACCTGCACCTAATGATGCCGCACCAATTGCTGCTACCATTGGAGTGACACTAATACCTAGCTTACCAAGGGCAATGATTGCCACCATCACGATAATTGTGATTCTGACTAAGTTCGAAACAAAGTTACCTAGGGTGACATCAATATTGTGTTTTTCGAATTGATTCGTAACGACATTAGAGACTTTATTCGCAACCCATACACCAATTAAAAAGATGATTACGGCACCAACAATCTGGAAGCTATATTGCACAATAAACTCGGTGAGCAAATCGTAAACATTTTGCAGTTGGGCTAGCTCTTGGTCTAATCCTGTTTCGTTCATAATAGTGTTCTTTACTGTGAATGATGGAACATGAATGCATTGAATATAGTGTTGCGAAAAAGCACTAATTTGTCGAGTTTATTAACACCTTTAATCATTTAAAGGTGAGTTGATTGCAATAGTCATATTTCATACATAACAATGATGCCATTCCGTGAGATACCTCAAGGTTCCAATGCAATTTCATCGGTGTTAAATCACATTGAAGGTATAGTTTAGTGCGCAATTACATTTATCACTTTGCCTCACGGTAAGGTTTGTACTCTACTTCAGGAATAACAAGATGAAAGCCATTTTATTTGTAGCAAGTTTATTGTTTATGACGACAGCACAAGCTGAGGTGTTTGTTGTGAATGATAAAATTGAACCAGTGACTTTAGAAGATCAGTTTGAGCAGCCTTTAGTGGTAAATGAACAAACTCAATGGGTATTATTTAGCCGAGGCATGAAAGGTGGCGAGCTTATTCAAGCATCGCTTGAATCATTGCCAGCTGAAAAACAACCAGAGAACTTAGTTTATATTGCTGATATCAGCGGTATGCCTTCTCTTATTGCTAGATTTGTCGCTATCCCAAAAATGAAAGACTTACCCTTTTCAATGGGGTTAGATCGTGAAGGTGATGTCACAGCAACTTTCCCATCAGAAAAAGACATGGCGTCAGTCATCAAATTAGATAAATTCAATGTCGTTAGCATTGAGCACTTTGATTCAAGTGGAGCTATTACTGAAGCTATTTCTCAGTAATGACAAACTCGATGGCATCTCACTGATGCCTGACAATATTAAAGGACGCATATGCGTCCTTTTTTATTGGCTGAAAATTGATAAAAGTGTCAGCGTTAATGCTTTTTCAGCATTGAGAAAATTTCTTCTTTTAAATGCAATTTCTTGGATTTGAGAATTTTAAGCTCGGGAGTGGTATCGCTACTGTAGTGCTGTTCGTACTGTTTAATTTGTTCATCTAGCTGATTATGCTCATCGAAAATCTTTGAGAAATGGGCATTGGTGGTTTTTAATTTACTGATTAAATCACGGTACTCTGGAAACATAGAAGGGCTCCTTTTTTTCTATTGTTAATACCAAATTACGCCGACTTTTAAGCCAGTATCGTGACCAAGATCAATTATTATTAAAATGCTTGTTATTACTGAATATAAACTAAAATTGACTATTGAGTTTCAGGTAGTTTATGGTGCGCTAAATTAGAGATTGGTATTGGCATTTGTAAATTTGTCACAACAAGCGTTTTATAAGTATCAAGATTTATGTGATCGAGTTAACCCTAACTGAGCTAATAGTGGGGTAAAGTCGACATAATTAGGATTTTATATTCAATAATGAAAGGGGTTTTCAACATGGCCGACGTATTTCACTTAGGTTTAACCAAGCAAATGCTTGATGGCGCAACAACGGCAATTGTTCCGGGCGATCCAGAGCGTGTTAAGCGAATTGCTGAATTAATGGACAACGCAACGTTTCTAGCCAGTCACCGTGAATATACCAGTTATCTTGCTTATATCGATGGTAAAGCTGTGGTGGTTTGTTCAACTGGTATTGGTGGTCCTTCGACTTCAATTGCGGTTGAAGAGTTAGCACAACTTGGTGTGACCACATTCTTGCGTGTCGGTACCACTGGTGCGATTCAGCCTCAAGTTAATGTTGGTGATGTGATTGTGACTCAGGCATCGGTACGTTTAGATGGCGCGAGCTTACATTTCGCTCCGCTTGAATTCCCAGCAGCTGCAGACTTCAATTGTACAACAGCAATGGTTGCCGCTTGTCGTGATTATGGCTTAGAGCCTCATGTTGGTATTACAGCGTCATCCGATACCTTCTACCCAGGTCAAGAGCGTTACGATACCGTTTCAGGCCGAGTGACTAGTCGTTTTGTTGGCTCAATGAAAGAGTGGCAAGCGATGGGTGTATTAAACTACGAAATGGAATCAGCGACGCTATTTACTATGTGTGCTTCACAAGGTTGGCGCGCAGCCTGCGTTGCAGGTGTGATTGTGAATCGTACTCAACAAGAGATCCCTGACGAAGCGATGATGAAGAAAACCGAAGTCAGTGCAATTACTATCGTAGTTGATGCTGCTCGAAAACTCATGGCGTAATCGTTAAGTTTATAAATTAACTTAACTGTTTGAATATAAAGGTGCTTAGGCACCTTTTTTATTGGTTGTGTTTGGTAAATTGCGCAGTGTTTTTAATGTAAACGAACGTGTCCCAGTGTGGAATATGATTGCAATTTAGTCATTTTACTGTATTGTTGACATAATATGTCGTGTTGTTAACCCTTATCTTAATCGGTGTGAACAGTACAGATATTGTCAAAGTGCTTTTAGCATTCCAATGGTTATCAAGACTATAAACTCCCTGCCTAAAATCTGGGTTGGATCAGGGTTTAATAGCTTAAAGGATTCTATGATAACGTGTTTACAGGGGGGTATATGGAGTTTTCAAATCCAACCAGCATTTGGTTAATTGTTGGTCTCATCTTAATGTTCGCGGAAATTATTGTTCCCGGGGGCATCGTTATCTTACTCGGCACAGCCTGTGTCATCGTTGCGGCTGCACTATTTACAGGTGTTGTTGATGGCGCTACACAAAGTTTTACCCTGTGGTTTATCACTTCAATTGTATTACTTCTGAGCTTTCGTCATGTCACTCAACGAATGATTGGAGGGGATGCTCACGTGGATAATACCGACGAAGAAATGGATTTATATAATCAAATTGTCACGGTAAAGGCTGATATTGGTCCTGGTGAACGAGAAGGTCGGGTGACTTATTCAGGCACTGAATGGCCAGCCTTAGGCGACGGTAGTGAGATTAAGTCAGGTAGCAAAGTGCGTATTATTTGCCGTGAAAACATCGCGTTAATTGTTGAGCCATATATCGAAACTGAAGTGTCGCCTTAACGAGGCGCTATATGTGCATTTCAAAAGCGCAAAACCGTAAGCCAAATTAATAAAAAATCACGGATAAAGTCATATTAAAGCCATGCTCATTATTGGCTTGAATATTATTTTCAAAAGGAAGGGGAAGTATGTTTGAACTAACCATAGCATTTTTATTCATCGTTTTTATCTTGTATAAACTCATGTTGATTGTACCGATGCGTGAGGTCAATGTGATTGAGCGTTTAGGTAAATTTAGAACCGTATTACAACCGGGATTTCATTTTTTAGTGCCTTTTGTTGACCGAGTTGCTTACCGTCACGATACCCGTGAAGAAGTACTTGATGTCCCACCGCAAAGCTGTATTTCAAAAGATAATACTCAATTAGAAGTTGATGGCTTAGTGTACCTAAAAGTCATGGACGGTAAGTTAGCCAGTTACGGTATTGAAGATTATCGCCGCGCTGCAGTTAACCTTGCACAAACCACCATGCGTTCAGAAATTGGTAAATTAACCCTATCGCAAACGTTCTCAGAACGTGACAGTTTGAATGAATCGATTGTACGTGAGATTGATAAAGCATCCGATCCTTGGGGAATCAAAGTGCTGCGTTATGAGATCAAAAACATCACTCCTTCTATTCATGTGATTCATACGCTTGAAAAGCAAATGGAAGCAGAGCGTCGTAAACGTGCAGAGATTACCCTAGCGAACGCCGAAAAAGCGGCCATGATCAACATGTCAGAAGGTGAACGCCAAGAGGCGATTAACTTGTCAGAAGGTCAAAAACAAAAACGGATCAACGAAGCAATTGGTTCAGGGCAAGAAATTACCATCATTGCTAAAGCCAAATCAGAAGGCATGGATATGATTTGTACTGCACTGGCTAACGAAGGCGGTAATGATGCGATGAACATGATGCTAAAAGAGCAGTTTATTAGCCAAGTGGGTAACATTTTGTCTGAGTCTCAAGTGTCGGTAGTACCTGCTGAAATGGCTAAATTAGAAGGCTTTTTTGAAGGTATGGAGCAAGTGACCCACGCCGTAGCTAAACCATCATCAGCCACAAAAGGAGCACGATAATGTTAAACGGAGTTGATACAGATTTCATCGTGATGATCATTTGGGGCGCAATCTTTTTAATATTTGTATTGAAGTTATTTCAGTCAATTCGATTAGTGCCTACTAAGTCTGCTTACATTGTTGAGCGCTTAGGAAAATATCACAACACACTAGATGCAGGTTTTCATGCCTTAGTGCCTTTTATTGATAAAGTGGCTTATATCCACGATTTGAAAGAAGAAACTATTGATGTTCCTCCACAGGAATGTTTCTCAAGTGATGAGGTCAATGTTGAAGTGGACGGGGTAATCTATATCTCAGTGGTGGACCCCGTTAAAGCGAGTTACGGGATTACTGATTATCGTTATGCAGCAATTCAATTGGCACAAACAACCACACGCTCCGTTATTGGTACGCTGGATTTAGACCGTACTTTCGAAGAGCGCGATATTATATCGGCCAAAGTGGTTGAAGTGCTTGATGAAGCTGGAGCGATTTGGGGTATTCGAGTTCATCGTTATGAAATTAAAAACATCACCCCGCCAGAAACAGTTAAAAATGCCATGGAAATGCAAGTAAATGCTGAGCGTGAGCGTCGTGCTTTATTGGCAAAAAGTGAAGGTGATAAACAAAGTAAGATTAATCGCTCTGAAGGTTTTATGGCTGAAACCATTAACTTGTCAGAAGGTGAGATGCAACGCCGTATTAACGAAGCTGAAGGTAAGGCTGAAGAGATTTTAACCCTTGCTAAAGCGACCGCTGAATCGATTGAGCGTCTGGCTGTCGTTATTTCAAAACCTGGCGGACACAGCGCACTGCGTTTGCAATTAGGTGAGCAATACTTCAAGCAACTTGAAGGGTTAAGTGATGCCGATAACCGAGTGGTATTACCGGCTAACTTGATTAATTTCGAGCAATGGATGACGACCATGGGTCTTGAAGACGAATTTAAGGCTAAAAAATAGTTGTTTGATTCGTTAAGGGAGAGGCTAGCAGCAGTGCTAGCCTTTTTTATATAGCAAATACCGTGGCGGGTATAATTACTGCTCAAATCGCTGCTTAAATAGCGGCAACATAGCCGAATAAGTGGCTAAAACTGACTCAAAACGTGATTGACTAACTGATTAATGAGTCATTCAAATTTTGCGAAATCAATAAGATAAGGTTATGTTTATGATGAGTGCATTAGGTTAAGTCGTGATAACCGAGATGAATAGAGTGTCAGTGAATAAACGTGTTATGGCATGCCCTTGTAGATAAGAGGTGAGAGTGAAACCAAAAGTATTGCATTGTGTTGACGATCCAAACATGGGCGGCGTTAATTTTGCGCTTCAAAGCTTATGTGGCTCAACATTGCAACACGACTTTGAATTCGACATCAAATATGTGGATTTTTCAAAGCCGGTTTCTTTGAATTCAACAGCGGATATCATTTGCTTACATGGTGCTTCAAATTGGCGAAATCTGTTCAATATTTTCATATTTACATTACGGCACCCCAAGGCAAAATTCGTCTTGCAAGAACATCACTACAGCGCAAGCTTTGTGCGCTCGCAAATTCAGTCTCCTAAACGTTTTTACTGGATGCTTAAACTCAATTATTGGCTAGTGGACAGGGTAATTGCCATTGCGCCTTCACAGCAGTTTTGGATGCTTAACCATGATTTAGTGCCAAAAAATAAGATCAATTTATTAGGCCAAGGACGTGATTTAAGTGGGTTTATTCCTAAATTTAACGACCTAAATAACGCCGCAATCGACGCTGAACAAAGCAATGTTAATAAAACATCCGCTGACATAAAAGTGCCTGTTATAGCCGCTTATGGGCGTTTTCATTATCAAAAGGGCTTTGATTTATTGATAAAGGCGATGTCGCTAATTAATCAACCTTGTTTACTCAAAATAGCGGGTGAAGGCCCCTTGGGCGATGAGCTAGAGCAATTAGCTGGTGGCGTTGCGAATGTTGAGTTTGTGGGGAAAGTTGAACGTGTCCCGGAGTTTTTAAATCAAGTTGATGCTGTGGTTATCCCATCTCGCTGGGAGCCCTTTGGGCTAATATTTATTGAGTCATTGGCAATGAATAAAACAATTATCTCAAGCCAAGTTGATGGCTTAGGAGATCAAGTTAGCCAGCATGCTGCATGCGATGTTAATCAAGGGGAAAACCTTCCTGTTATTCATCCTATTTCTGAGCCTGTTAGCGCTGAATCTATTGCCGATGCAATTAATCAATTTCTGTCTCAAACGGCTTCAATACATCCACCTGTTCCCAATATTGGCTATATCAATCATTGGAAAGAGCAACAATGGTTTGAGCTACAGCAAGCATGGAAAAACTTGTTTAAGCAGTTGCTGGAAGATAAGCGTCATTAAATGTTCGCTTTGATGTATTTCTGGAAGGAAAATTATAGCGTTAAACAAGCGTTCTACCCTCACGTGATAGAACAACATGCCCCCAAAGATTTCGAGCGACTTAATCATAGCTACTTAATCATAGCTACTTAATCAAAGCGACTTAATCAAAGCTACTTAATCATAGATAGTTAGTCATAACGACTTATAACTAGGCGCGTATCCAGCGCATCTCAAGCTGCTTTTGCCCTGTGTGTTCGCAAATACACTTGCCCACATCACTAAAGCCATGGCGAAGATAGAATTGGTGTGTTTTTTCGTTTTCAGCGTAAACGGTTAATGTTAACTGTTCATATTGGTTTTTTACCGTATCTAACAGCTGGGTTCCGATCCCGTTAGATTGTGATTGAGGATCCACAAAAATGGCTGGAATACTGCCCTCGTAATATGAAATAAAACCGAGGATGTGGCCATTGTCTTCATAAACCCAAGACTCGCTATGAGGAAGATATACATCACGCATATTTTGCTGTTGCGATTGCCAAAATTCTTCCGCTACAAAGCTATGTGCTTTGATTGATGCTGTCAGCCAGATAGCGACGGCACTATCTAGATCCTGTTCTCGCATTACTCTTATCATTTGTGTTTCAGCCCTTAATGCTAGTGCTAAGTTTAGTGTCATTGACGTCTTTATAACGTAAGTGTCGTGAGTTGCTGTATCTACAAGTCAGTGATAATTGATACTTTAAGCATGTTAGCCACACTATAAAAGTTGCCTGCGATGAATGATTGAATATTTCCGACAATATCAGCTTGAGATAGAACTCACGCCACCATAAATATCAATGGTAAGCCCACGCTCTTTTTCATAAGTTTTAGGGGTAAAACCTAATTGTTTTTTTAAATACCGAATCAAATGAGGTTGGTCGCTAAAGCCGAAGTTAAGCGCGATTTCAGCCCAATCAAGCTCGGCAGATGAGCGTTGATAAAGATACTCCAACATAGCTTCAAGTTTATTCATCGATTGGCATTGTTTAAGCGTTAGTCCTGTCACACGCTGAAAACTTCTTTCCAATGTACGCTGTGAGCAATGAAGTTGTTCTCCGAGTGAAGATATAATGCTGTCATCAAGGTGATGTAATGCTTTACGGGTAATCTTACTATGTTGATCTTCAGTGCATTGCTCAAACCAGGGCATTAATAACGCATCTAATTGCTGACAACATAAGGCAGCATCCGTTCTCGCCATAGTCATCAGTGCATCTTCATTGAGCTGACGTTCAGTGAGCAATGTCGTCCCTTGGACTTGCTCTACTGTATCAAGTGGCAGTGTCTTACCGAAAAATTCAGGCAAGCTATAAAGCGCACCTATATGAAATTTAACCCCAAGGTGGATAAATGGCTGTGAATGATCGAGTTCGAATGTATTTTGATGAGGGTATAACCAATGGCTACCTTTGCCTGCTTCGCTACCAGAACTGGTATCGTAGCGGTAGGCTTGATTTGCCGGCGAGATAATTAAATGTGTAGCAGGATCAGGGTTAAGCTTTGGATAGTTATGGCTATTCACATCTGGGCGTTTTTCAATTAACCAATAGCATTGCACATATTTAGCAATGCTAGGGGAACTAGGCGAGCGCAACCAATGGATCATAACCAGATTAACCTTGTTAAAATATGACTTATCACTATATGTCACATCGCGGCTAATACAACAAGAAATAAGGCGAGAATCACAGTGCCAATCACAAAGTGATACTCGCTAAACCTGATTAACAATAGCAATCATTATTTTGCTTCAAACGCTATTTGAACAATGCGGTTCTGTGGCATTAGGCCTGCTCGTTCAATGGCCTTTTGTGCTCCGATGTTGCCAATTTCAGTTGAGCAAATAGGAGTTAAACCTCGATCATTGGCTAAGTTAATCAAGCTTGAAAGCACCTGAGTCGCCAAGCCTTTACCACGATGAGATTGCGCTACTATCATGCCTAAGTCTGCATACTCGGTCTGATATTCATCGAATAAACGACATTCGCCTGTTGCCAACAATTCACCATTTTGCCAATAACCAAATAACTCTTTACGGCTAATTAGATTGCCATAATAACCCGATACCCACTGCTCTGGTGCGCCGATATTGGTGGCGGCAAACTCAACAAATTGCTGCAATTGCTCTGGTTTTGCTAAAGCTAAAGTAAGCGTAGTCACATTATTGTTAACTGGAACAAGCTGCTGATACATCAAGGCGCTCACTGCAAATTGTGTTGAGTTATCCATACAAAGAGACAAATAGTGTGGCTCCGCTGTACTCACATAAGCGCCTTTTACTTGTTTGATGACTTGGCTTTGTTGCTGCGCAATAAAACGAAATAGGGCTTTGGCATCAGTTTCCGCTTCAGGGGCAAGGTAAAACTGCAGTAAATAATTTTCATCATTAATACAGCAAAAGCCGACTAAGTTATCTTGCTCATAAAACCCAAAGTGACTCGCCATAGGCACAAAGCCAAAATGCCACATACCATCTAGCGGAGCACTTGATAGCGCAAAATACTGTGCTTTAAGTTGGCTGATACTTTCCAGCTTATCGATTGGTTTAATGTCTATCATTACTGTTACCGGGTTAAATTATAAATGACGAACAAAGGCTTATTTTAGTCATGAGCGCTGTTCTGGATGGGATAAATAGTAATCAAGCTAAGAGCGTTAAGATTGAATAAAAACGACAAGGTTGAATAATTTTACTTTTGATGTAATTGAATTGGGTGAGTAACGAAATGAAGCAAACGCCGTGGTTCGCTTATGGACAAAAGCTTATTAGAGTTAAAGCGCTTAAATTGATGCGCCCCATTAGAGAATATATGGCAAGTGGATATAAAGTAACGTCCACAATAATGAGCTAAAATGTGTTGGCTAACATAGGCGGTGCAGAAGCAAAAACAACTGTTTATCGTCCTGACAGCTTTGCTGGAAAGAAGACATTGCTAAATGTACAGGTCATTACTTTTTAAAACAGTGCGTATTTTATCTTGATCTTTTAGTACGGTTTTATATATCCACTTATAAAAATACTGTCCATTCGTGGCAATAACTGTGCGTAGGGCTAATTTACCTCGTCTTGCTTGGGACTTTTTACCACTCTTATATAGACATCAGGTATTGATATGCCATGTTTTTTATATGCGGTAAATTTTTCAAACTCAATGTTAGTCACTTCATACCCTAGTTTATTTAATTCGATAAGTAACTGCTTGAAAATAGTCGTAGACTTCAACGCTTCCGGAAACTTATCTCTCACTCCGCTTATTGCGGGGTTATGCATATTGCCTGAAGATTTAAATGCAGCCTCTAGCTCGATTGGGTAATGAGTTTGATAAAAGGTTAGCAGCTCTTGATTGGTTAATTCAGATGACTGGCCAATGAGACGGACTGTAAATTCGCGCTCACGATAAGTAATTACTTCGAAAACTTCAGCTATGCTATTGCCTCCGCTTGGCATTAGAAATAGCTCCAGATGCGGAGAAGTGCCATATCGCTGTAGATTTCCTAGCTTCACATCGGTTGCAAAACTATTTGCTGACATAATGAGTAGTAAAATAGATAGAGTGATTTTCATAGTGATGCCTAATGTCCGAAACAGCTGAAATTTAGGAGTACCAGCGAGTCATCTTTCGGACTGCTTGTAATTAAGTTTACTCTGCCCCCCACTGATTTAGGTTTCTGGAGATTCTATCAAGATGGTAAAAGACATAATCTTGCCTAACAATGCTGTGTTTGCTGTAACCGAAATTATTTTCCATCCATCATTCTCAATTTCCTGAATTTGAGTATTAAGAAGGTTTATATCTATAACCCCAAGCATTCAATGTGTTTTTTATCAAAGCCAATAAGTTTACGCACTTTTAAACTCCTTATTTGCATACAACAGCTTATTGAACGGCTCATAGTTTAACGTCTGCAGCTTAAATTATAGATTAATGCCATCCTATATTTTCTATCTTATTGATGTAAATACTGATTGATTATTAATATCTTAAAACAAAGTGTGTTTACCTGATAAAAGTGTCAGTAAAAAGGATTATTACTTTAAATTGAGAATTATCAAATTATTAGAGTTAGTTACACTGTTTGCATCATACATATTTCGTTTATGTATATATCGTTTGGGTTCATTTTTAGCAGATCAAAGTCGTGGTGCTAATCCAAACGGAGTTTGGAAATAGAGAAAGCACCATTAAACCTGGTGTGGGCGAAGCCCCAAGACTTTGACCTTAATTCATACGAAGATTGGCGTTATAAACACCCATCTTCTCAAAATCAGAATGCGTTGCAGAATGCATTTTAGCCATAATAAAAATCTTTGTTGACTATGTAAGTTGCTGTATTTAAATGGTAATAAAAGTTGGCATTCGCTGTGCATTATACCGTTACATCCTGATAACGAATAGCGAGATGCAATATGAAAACAGCAACTGTAAAAGCAAATAATGTAAATTCATTGAACGCCCAAATCATCAATATTCTTGGTTTCAGTAGTATTGCTATTGGCACTGGCATGGCGCTATTTAGTGCTAATACCCATGCTGCTGAAGCATTTGATGCTTGTCCGACGGAAGCCTTTATCGTGCAAACGCCATCGGGTATTCCAAAGACCTTTGGCGTTGAACTTGGTACAGGTAGTTATACTGTATTGTCACCAGATATGGGGATTAACAAAGCACTCAACGGTGTGGGTTTTAGTTATCTTGATAATTACCTCTACGGTTGGGATTACGAAAATGCCACAGTCGGTAAAGTGGGTAAAGATTACCAAGTAGAGCCATTAACAATCACCAAAGACAGCGCGGCAGCTAATCAAAACTTTTATGTTGGTGACGTCGCCATTAACGAAAACGTTTGGTACGGCTACCGTAAAGGTAAAGGGTTATTTACCGTACCGCTTGATGGTAATGACCATCCTATGAACATTGTGCCGGGCAGTAAAAATAATGCCACTTACAATATTACCGATTTTGCATTCCATCCAACCAATGGCTTTTTATATGCCGTTACCAATGGTAGTTCAGGTAAATTAATCAAAATTGATCCAAGTAGTGGTGCATCAGAAACTATTGGAACCGTTATCACCAAAGACAGTGGTAGCTTTACCTTTGGTGCGCAGTTCTTTGATCCAGATGGCAACTTATACTTGAGTAACAACGGTGACGGTAATGTATTTAAAGTCAACGTTGATGCTGATACTCCACAAGCTGAACTTTTCTCTTATGGTCCTTCTTCTACTTCTAATGACGGTGCGCGTTGTGCGCTTGCCGAAGTGCCAGTAGGAGACAGTGTTGATTTTGGTGATGCGCCGGACACTTACGGCACCTTAATAGACTCAAATGGTGCTCGCCACGGAATTGTTGGCAATATGAAATTGGGTAGTGTCGTTGATAATGAATCAGACGGTTATCCAGCACCATTATCTGATGATGAAAGTGATGGTATCGATGATGATGACGGTATCAGTATGCCTACAGGGTTTGAAATCGGCGAAAATGCGATGTTGATTGTCACAACCCAAGGTGATGCGGCATTTTTAAATGGTTGGATTGATTGGAACCAAAATGGCGAGTTTGATACTGACGAAAAAGTGATTGCTGCTCGTTCATTAAATGCGGGAACAACCACCTTATCAATTGATGTCCCAAATTGGGCTAAAACCGGTGAGACATGGGCACGATTTCGTTTAAGTTCGGTTGCTGATCTACTGCCTACTGGTGGTGTGAGTGATGGTGAGGTAGAGGATTACCCAATTACAGTCACTGAAACGGGTATCACGATCAGTTATTACCCATCTTCTTCTGAGTACACCACGCTGGCTTATGAGGATTTATATCCGAACCAAGGTGACTTTGATATGAATGATGTGGTGATGCAATTACGTATTAGCCAGTTCAGTAAAAATGACATGGTGCGTCGTGTGGCATTTGATGCGCAGTTAGTGGCCATGGGCGCTGCTTACCATAACGGCTTTGCGGTGCAACTGCCTGATGTGGGACGCGGTAATGTGCAAGAGTCTGCGATTGAGTGGAGCATGCAAGGGGTGAAACAAACCACCTCGCCATTAGAAGAAAATCAAACTAATGCGGTATTACTGTTCAGTCAAGATTTATGGCAGCACGCTACGCCAGGTAACGGCTGTTTATACTTCAGAACAGAGCCGGGTTGTGGTACTCAGTATCGTGCGACATGGCAAATGACCGTGCCATTTATTGATTCGGTTCATGTCGATGACATGCCTGAATTTCCTTATGACCCATTTATTTTTGCCACTCCAGGTACAGATCATGGCTTAGCGGCGAAGAATATTACTGATGGGCAAAACCCTGGCCGTAAATTAGAAATCCATCTGAAAAATAAAGCACCAACTGATTTGTTTGATACGCGCTTTTTAGGCATGCATGACGATGCGTCAGCGGCTTCACAAGGTCAGTATTTCCAAGATCAAAACGGCATGAGCTGGGCGATTGAAGTACCTGATTCATGGCAGCATCCTGCAGAAAACCAACGTGTTGATAGTGCTTACATTGAGTTTATTGAATTTGCTGCAGACGAAACTGGTGAGACTAAACCTTACTGGTACCTAAATGCACAAGATTCTTTGATTTTTAAAGACTAAAAGTCACGATGAATCGCATAACTGCAAACCCAATTAACTTAAGTCATAAACGGAATTTTAAGGTGAATATTATGAACACATTAACTCAAACAACTACGGCTAAAAATGCAATGTTAATCACGTCGAATAAAGGTGTAACGGTAGCGGCGACAATGTTACTCACATTACTGACTGCCTGTGGTGGCGGGGGGGGCGGAGATGACAGCTCTCCAGCGCCAGTGGCTGCAACACCAGCGACAACCACCACAACAACGACGCCGACGACACCAACAACACCGACGACGCCAACGACGCCAGAAACACCAACGGATCCTGAAACGCCTGAGGAGCCAACGATACCTGCAACGTCAATTGATGATCTGATTGTTGATGCTGATTTTGACTTACAAGCGGCTTTTAATCTGGATATTGATGTGGCGCTTGAGTCTACGCAGCGAGGTTATTTTTCGTTATGTGACCAATATGAGCAAAATGGTGCCCAAGTGACGGTTAACTTTGAGTCATGCTTATTACGTGGCGCATTAGATGAAGGTAGCTTAAATGAAGCGCTATTAGTGGCAAACCATCAGCAAAACTTAGTGGCAGTGGTGTGGTTTTACGATGGTTCAGATCCTATTTATCAAATGTGGTCATATGATATGGAGGCAGAGGAGCAAACCTTGACTATTGGTGCCATATAAATTGATGAATATTAATAAAGCCAAAAAAGCCCCTTTATTGCGGGCTTTTTTGGCAATGGTCATTTCGATTTTACGCAGTGTTAGAAGCGTTTACCTAAGGTTAAGTAAAAAGATTGGTGGTGTAAGTCATTAACTCCGAAACCAAATACAGCAGGGCCAAAGTCTGTTTCAGTGCCCACAAATACACTTGCGGCGTAGATTAAGTCATTCATATCGCGCTCAGACTTTAACTGCCAAACATTGCCCGCTTCAACTGATAATCCCATATAAACAGGGACATTTTTATTGAGTATTTGCCAATCTGAGCGGCGCTGGTAAATAAGCGCACCGTAAGCTAATTGGCTGCCAACAAGGGCATCATTCGACTCACCAGATAAATTCAAAAAGCCCCCCAGATTTTGTGTATGTAACAGGCTAAATTCCTCAGTATCAACGCCTGCTAAATCGACTTTGGCAATCAAGGTGTGGTGCTGATAACTGCTGGCCTTTTTAAAACTGAATTGATACTCAGTGGCTGAGTCAGTGCTAGAATTTGACGTTAGCATGCTGTTTTCGTCCATGCTTAACTTGTCTTTATGCCAAATGACATTGGCCTCAATCAGCATGCCTTTAGATGGAAAGCTATAACTATCTAAGCTGTCGTAACCCACATGAATGCCGCCTCCATGAGCATCATAATCAAAATTTAGTTGCGGATATTGCGGGCCCTCCATATCGCCCGATTCGCCATATAATCCAAGCTCAATCACCATATTATCTATTGGTGAGTAACCTAAAGCTGCGGATATATGATGGGCATTATGGGTGGTTTTCAGTAACAAGAGCCCTTGCTCATAATAGGTTTGTTGTTGCTGTTGATATTGATAACGGCCTTTTACATAAAACTGTTCAAGCTCGTCCAAGGGTAAATACAGCTCGGTTGCCAATAATTTATCTTTGCCTGTGGTCAGCTCAAAGCGAACTTGGGCATCAGTATCTGCAATATGATTAATTTGATAAGCCAAATCCAACGCGACATTTGAGGTATTCTCAAAGTCTTCTTGCCAGCTAAAGCCAATATCGAAAAAGTTAGGACCCCAGCTCTTTTCTTCTGTGTTAACTACCAGCACTTTTTGATCATTTTCTTGCTCAAATTCGAGTGTGACTTTTTCAAAGTCATTGATGGCATAAACCCGATCAACGGCTTCGATTAGTGCATCTGAACTCACTTGATCGCCGTTATCAATATCGAGTTTTTGTTTAATCAGTGCAGTTGAAGTTGATGACTGATTATTAAAACGAATTTGCTCAATAGGCGCTTGTTGAAACGCAAGAATGTCTTGCTTAAAATTCGCTCGCTTATAGAGATATAGGCTAAAACTGTCAGCATCAGAGGCCAATGGTTGCAGTTGTTGTTTATGCATTAAGGCCGCTTGTTGTCCAAGTTCAAATCCACTGGCTAAAGCGCTAAAGTCGGTGGTGTCAAAGTTACTGATATCTGGGCGGATCAAAATATCAGCCTTATTCAGTGTCGCAATTTGCGCTACGGCATTGGCGCGTGTCATCAAGGTGCTTAATTGGCCGACGATAGCAATAGCGCTGTTGAGCTGTTCTTGGGCTGATAAATCCGCACCAATATCGATGGCAATAACAATATCTGCCCCCATATTTTTAGCGGTTTCAACGGGTAAATTACTTACAATGCCACCATCAACTAAGGATTTTCCATCAATCACGGTGGGCTGTAATATGCCGGGTACCGTGGCGGAAGCTTGCATTGCTTTAAGTAAATTACCTTGGTTTAGCACCACAGCTTCACCTGTGGAGATATCGGTTGCTATCGCGCTAAAAGGCGTTGCGAGATCATTAAAGCTGGCTTGGTTTTCGATAGCGCCAAATGAATCCAGGTAAAGGTTGCCCATGGTTTGGCCCCTAAGTAGGCCTTTGGGGAGCAGTAATTGGCCATCAAGTAGGCCTAATTCAAATGGCATGTTGTAGCGGTCGACATCTTGTTTATCACGGTAGCGTAATGATTGTCTTGGCACATTATCGTTAAAACCACTTTCCCACGCTAAGCCGAGCATGATGGTTTCGATGTCGTTTGCACTAAAGCCTAATGCGTATAAGCCGCCAACATAAGCGCCAATACTGGTGCCGACAATATAGTCGACTTCAATTTGTTGTTGCTCTAAATACCGTATTACGCCCACATGGGCTGACCCTTTTGCTCCGCCGCCACTGAGTACTAAACCGACGGTGGGTCTAGGTGATGGCTCAGGTTGAGCATCTGGGTGAGTGTTTACTGGGTTTAATGAGTTTGCGCCTACCATGTGACTGATGCAAATACAGCTTGCCGCTAGCCAAGCTAGGCAGGTTTTCGCTAGGTTGACGTTAAACAAGGGCAATAGGAATTGACGCATCAGAAACCTTTAAATTGGAATGATTGAATTAGGGTTGAAAAGATTTGGGTGCTCACAAACCACCGAAAAATGGGGGAAACAGTGGTCTGTGAGGCTTAGGGGGTGTGATCAATCGGTCAGGATTGATTGCTTGCCTGTTGCGGTGTCTTTTTGGGTGTTGTCATCAGTTGATGGCTTCACTTTCCAGTCTCCGCCTAAGGCTTTGTTGACCAAAATGACATTTGACGCAATGTTCAGCTGCGCTGTGACAAGTGCATCTTGCATGGTGTTATCTTGTCTTTGTGCATCCAACACTTGGATGTAATCAATTAAGCCCGCTTTGTATAAACTATTGGCTTTTGCCACAGCTGTTTGGGTTTGCTGGGCTGCAGTCTCTAATTGTTGATAAAAACGTAAACTATTGCCGTAGCTCATTAATGTGGTTTCAACTTCATTAAATGCCGCATTGACTGCCTGTTCGTAACGCAAACTGGCTTGCTTAAAACGAGTTTGTTGCATATCGACCATTGCGCTGCTGCGCCCGCCATCAAACACTGTCCACTTTGCCCCTAATCCAGCAGCCCATCCAACAGAGTTTGAGCTGAATAAATCATCTGCGCTATCAGCAATCACAGCAGGGCTTGCAGTCAGATAAAACTGCGGATATTGATTGGCGATACTGGCACCGAGTTCAGCATTAATGGCCGCCATTTCTCGCTCTGCTAATGCAATATCAGTGCGTCGTTTAAGGATGTCTGATGGCATTCCTGTCGGGATTTGGCCTGTGACTGTTGGCAGTGGGGCGGCGTCAAAACGATTGATGATGTCACTCGGGTGTTGGCCTAATAGCGTTGCAAGGCGATATAAATGCACTTTCTCAGCCGTTTCAAATAGGGTTTGGCTAGCAGAGATTGTAGCGAGTGCTGCACGAGCACTGGCTAAGTCTAGTTCTGAACCAAAGCCGCTATTGACTAAGGTTTGTACCATTTCTAAGGTCTGTTGTTGCTCATGAATATTACGTTGAGCAATGGCTAGACGAGCTTGCGCCCCACGATATTGCAGGTAGTTGTGTACCACATCGGCGGTAATCAGTGTATTAACGCCTTGAGACAAAATTTCTGCTTGTTGAACACGAATATTGGCGGCATCGCTTAATGCATCTAAACGACCAAATAAGTCAATTTCCCAACTGACATTTGCGCCAACCATCAGGGCTTGATGATCTTTGTCAATCATCTGGGCGCCTATAGCAGGGCCCGATAATGAGTCGTTTTCTGATAAGCGGTAATCCACAGCTCCCGCCCCTAAATTAACGGTCGGAATTTTTAGCGATGACACCATTGATTCATAAGACTGCGCTGCGGTTATTCGCTCTGCAGCAATTTGAATACTGATGTTTTGCTGCTGCACTTCTTCAACTAAACGATCGAGTTGTGGATCACTGAAATTCTTCCACCACATATCGGTTTCAATTTGCTGGGTATTGTCTGCATGTAAGTAGACGTGATCTAGCCCGACGGTTTCAGGGGCTTGGTAGTCAGGTGTCATGCTACAACCGCCAAGTAAAAGGGCGATGACTAATGAGATATTACGCATTTTCATGAGTTAACTCCTGTTGTGCTTGGCGTTTAAAAAACAATTTATACAGTGCTGGCATAATGAATAATGACAGTACAGTTGCGACCGCAAGGCCACCAATAATAGTTGCAGCCATTTGATCGAATAATAAGTCAGACAATAGCGGTACCATTCCTAATGCTGTCGTCAGGGCACCCATCGAAATCGCCATGGTTCTATTGAGGGTTGAGTGAATAATGGCGTCGTCTAATTCAGCACCATTTTTACGTTCAAGCTCAATTTGATCCATTAGCACAATGCCGTTTTTAATGATCATTCCAGATAAAGCGATTGCCCCGACTAGCGCCATAAATCCAAATGGTTTGTCGAATAAAATTAAGCTCCAACACACGCCAATAAAGGCCAGAGGTAAGGTGATCAAAATGATGGATGGCTGTTTAAAGGCGTTAAATAACAGCACCAAGATAATGACCATGATTAAGAATGACTTAGGTGTTTGAGTCATTATGTCGTCAATGGCTTCACGCTCTTCAGAGTATTCTCCGCCCCATTCCATTTTGTAACCCGGTGGTAATTCAATCGCTTCAATCTCAGCGGCGATTTCATTACGCACATTACCAATTGTGTCGCCTAATACACCGGCTTGTACGGTAATGGTTGGCACACGATCACGGCGCCAAATCATGCTTTGCTCACCGCGCATTTCAAAACCATCAACCACATGGGAAAGAGGCACACTATGCAAGCCGACAATGGATCGAACAGGGATATCGCCAAGATCGTCTAAGCTGGCATTTGATGACTGCAATACAATTGGCACTAAGGTGTCGTGCTCACGTATTTGGCCTAAAGTAATCCCGTCGCTGGCGCGTTTTATCGCTAAGGCAATATCGGCACGATTAATACCAGCAAGACGGGCTTGCTCTTGATTAATAATCGGGTGAATCACTTTGCTTTCTTGACGCCAATCATCACGTACATAACGAGTATGAGGGTGCTGATCTAAAATCACTTGCGCTTGATCTGACAGCTGTTTTAGCACGAGAGGGTCTTTACCTGAAAAACGTGCTTCGATACTAAATTTATCTGATGTGGCCAGTTTTAAATCCCGAAAACGTGGTTGTGCTTGCGGGAAGGTTTTTGATAACCATACATCGCCATCAGCCACTAATGTTTCAATGTCCTCAAAGCTATGGGTATTAATTAAGATTTGGCCATAACTGCCATCTAATGGTTCTGGCTCTACCGTAACCGAAAAGCGTGGTGCACTGGCGCCGATAGAAGTAGAAATACTTTCTACTTCAGGGCGAGCTAATAGCCATTGCTCAATTTGCGTCATGTCTTGTGAGACATCTTGAATACGGCTGCCGTTAGGTAACCAGTAATCCACAAACACCATGGCTCTGTCTGAGGTCGGAATAAAGTTGACTTTCACCATTGGCGTCGCCAGTAATGTCACGATAAGCGACGGAATAATAATGGCGATAGTGTATTTAGGGTTGGCGACAGTCCATGTAATGGCTGCTTTAAATTTAGTGGCAGCGGCGCTCGGTGCTTTTTCGCTGTCGTGTTCTGGCGCTTTAATGAATGCCCAGCACATCAGCGGGGTAATTGTCATTGCCACAACCCAAGACAGCAATAATGAGCTGGCAAGGATTTGCACCACAGATACGGCAAATTCAGCGGCATCAGTCGTTGAGAAAATGACAGGTGTTGCCCCCATAATGGCAATGACGGTCGCAGCAAGCAGTGGTAATGCAGTTTCGCCAATACATGCTTTAGCGGCTTCAAAACGTGCTTTACCTGCTTTGAGCTTACTGACGAACATATCAGTAATCACAATGGCATTATCAACCAACATACCCAGTGCAAGAATAAATGACCCCACTGATACTCGCTGTAAGTCAACTGAAGTCAGGTTCATATAAATCAGAGTGAACAGGATGGTCATTAATAAGCTTGCACCGACAATGGATGCACTGCGCCACCCCATGAATATCATTAGGATCACCACCACAATGGCGATACTTTCAAGTAAGTTGTTAATAAAACCTGTGATCGACTTATGTACTTCATCAGGCTGAAAAGCAATAGTGCTAATATCCACACCTAATGGCAGTTCAGATTGGTACTGACTGATCACGTCTTTGAGGGTGTCGCCCAGCGACACGACATTAATCCCGTTAACTGGGCTGACCGCTAATGTGATGGCTTGTTCACCATTAAAACGGCTTTCTGTTAGTGAAGGTGTTTGGTAGTCATAGTAAATATCGGCGATATCACCTAAACGAATTAACCCACTTGAAATAGGGCCAACACCCGACTTAATGGTGAGGTTTTTGATATCTTCAATGCTGGTAAAGCTGCCTGTTTGCTCAACACGTACTTGTTCAATACCCATATCGAAATTACCAGCATCGATAGGCAGGTTTTGGCTAACCAGTTGATTGTACACTTGGGCGGCCGACAATCCTGACTCAGCAATACGTTCATCACTGATATCAACATTAACGACACGATCTCTAACGCCGTGCAGTTCAATTTTCTTAATGCCATCGACTTCTTTTAGGCGGCGCTGCAACTCTTTTGAGTAATCTTTAAGTTGCTGCAAACTGGCATCGTTACTGTGAATGGCAAAGAGCATTCCGTACACTTCAGAAAACTCGTCTTGGACGATATTGATTTGGGCTTCGAGCGGCAAACTGAGTTTTACGTCATTGACTTTACGGCGCAGTAAATCCCACTCTTGTGGCAGTTTTTCTGATGATACGGTCGAATGTAGATCGACAAAAATCATCGACATACCTGGACGAGATAATGAGCGCAGTGTGTCTAATGAACTCATTTCTTGTAGCTTGGTTTCTATTTTGTCTGTTACCAAGTTTTCAACTTCCGATGCAGAAGCACCTGGATAGAGCGTCACCACAACAGCCGTTTTAACGGTAAATGATGGGTCTTCAAGTTTACCTAAGTCAAAATAAGAGTAGATACCTGCAATGATGCATAGCACGGTAAAGAAGCACACGAACACTCGCTGCTTGATGGCAAATTCAGCTAAATTCATCATGAACCTCTCACAGAAATGATATTCTCAACGACTTTCCCGTCATGAATAAAGGCGCTTCCTGCCACAATGACTGTGTCATTAATCTTGATATCACCCAGAACACAGATATGGTTGCGACCTTGTTTAATGACGTTCACATCAACACGCTCCGCTTTACTATCAACAATCTTGGTCACTTGAGTGATGTTTTGACGACTGACTAACGCACTTGCTGGTAAACAAATGCTGTTGTTGTCGAGGGTTTGATCTGCAATACGTACATTGACCACTTTGCCTGGATAGAGATGATCTTGCTTTTCGTTAAGTGCAATGGTCGCCGAGAAGGTGCGTTTAATACTATCTGGGATACTGGCTATTTCGATCACTGTGCCGTTAAGCGCCTTGCTGCCATTACTTGCAGCACCATTGGTTTCATTAGTGAATACACTGGCAGCTTGGCCTTGAGAAAACGCAGGTAACATCGTTTCTGGAATATCGATAATGGCTTGTAATTTTTCTGGTTGATGCAAGGTTACAAAGGCAAGCCCAGGTGAAACTTGTTCAAAATTATCGTATGAGCGTTGACCTACAATGCCGCTAAATGGCGCGACAAGTTCGGTGTAGTTAAGGGCATCTTTAGCTTGTTTTAGATTTTGCTCGACAACAGTGACGGCAGCCTTGGCTCTTGCTACCCCTGTTTTAGCACGATCTAAGCTGACATCAGACATGGCATTGTCTGTGGTCGCCATCTGGGTGCGGTCTAACTCATTTTTAGCTTGATAGTAACTTGCGTTCGCTTCAGCTAAACGGCCTTCCAGCTCTGCCACTCTGACTTGGTAGTCATGGGGATCAAGACGGGCAATCACTTGTCCTTTTTCTACGTAATCACCTTGTGCAGCGTTTATTTCAATTAGGGTTCCAGCCACTCTAAATGCAAGACGTGCTTTTTCTTGGGCTTCTAATACACCTGAAAAGCGCAAGTCATGGTTTTGGTTATTTTCACCGATAACAATGACAGAAACTGGTTGAGTTGGTTTATCTGCAACTGTAGCGTCTTGACTGCAGCCACTGACCATCGCAGTAATAAGTGCAAGTTGAGTCAGATTAGTGATTTTTTTCATTTTCATGGAACACCTCATAATTAATGAGGGCAGTTTATTCAGATATTCACTTATTAAGTAGCGGTATATGAGTAGTTTCACTTACTCATAAAATGAGACAATCAAAATATGCTAAGGATTAAATAAATTGATGAGCTATTGAATTTAATAACGGCTGGTATGGTTTATTTGCTTATAATTTCAGGTTTTTATTCTATAGTTTGTTGTTATTCACTTGAGGGTAATATCAATTTATCAAAGCAGTAACATGGATAACATCATATTAATTGTCTCTTTTTTGGGGACTAAGAGTCTGTGTTTTGTCATCTTCTCAATGCAAGCCAGCCTAAGTACAGTGAGTGCATCTGGATTACACAAGATATCTAGAGCCCATTTAATGATTGTATTTGACGAGGTGACTATGATGAAAATTAACACAATATTAGCGGCGACACTTTGCTCTTCTTTGATGGTTGCCAATGCGCAAGCGGCAGATGTGGATTACTTTATTGGTGCAGGTACAGGCTATCAAACAGACACCATTAATGGTGATGTTATTAAAGATACTGATGGATTACCTATTATTCTGCGTGCAGGTGTCGTTATTAACGAACAACATCGTGTTACAGGTACTTTCAGCTACATGGAAGACAAGTTTTCTATTGGTGAGCAAGATTATAAGCACGAGCAATATTCTTGGTTAGTGTCCTATGACTATCTGATCCCTGTCGCCAAAAATACGCAGTTATTCATGGGTGTTACAGCGGGTGGTAATGATAATAAAGTCGCTGGTAAGGCGTCAGCAGATTTCACTTGGGGTGGTCAAGCGGGCGTCACCTACCAATGGAACGAACATTTCTCATCTGACTTGGGTTACCGTTATTTAGAACAAGACTACAGTAAAAATGGCGTTGATATTGATAACAGCCAGCAAGTGTACTTAACCTTAGATTACAAGTTCTAAGTCAACGCGGGTTAATCGCTCCAAAAGGCATAGGGTCGTCGCTTATGCCTTTTTTAATTCTGTTTTGGCATCGTTTTTAGCATCCTTGTAATAGCCCGTTTCGGTTTCAATAAGAGACGTGGCCATATCAACAATGGTGTCGGCAAATAACTTAGCTGCTGCAGTCATATGTTTACGACTTGGATAGACTAAGAATGTGTCGATGGGAGTCGATTCAATTTCAGGTAACACACTGACGAGTTTACCTGATGCAATGGCTTCAGCTGCAATACTATAAGGTAGCATTGAGATCCCCGCACCCGCCAAACAAAAGCTGTATAAAGAATTCAGCTCGTTGGTGATGATATTGTATTTGACCTCAATGGTTTGATCGCCCATTTTAAGTTTGGTGTCGACCATGCCATTGATTGAACGACTGCCAATAAATGAATGATGCTCTAAATCGGTGACATCATGAATGTCAGCGGCTTTATCTATGTAGAGCGGCGATGCAAATAATTTAAGGTTCAAAGTGCCCAGTTTTTTAGCAATAAACCCACTGTCATCAAGCGTCCCAGTATCCAATACAAAATCTAGCCCGAGTCGCGCCAACTCTTTATAACCCCCATTCACCATAAAAATATCTAACTGAACATTAGGGTATTTAGTGACGAACTCTGCGATGTATTTATCTAGCAATCTGTCAGTGAATGGAATAAGGCCAATTCTCACTCGTCCTTGGACTTCAGCTTGATCGTTGCGCATCACATGAGCTGCATTTCGAAGCTGATTAACCAAAGGCTCTACTTGTTCAAGAAATTGCTCACCGTTGGGGGTTAACGACATTGCACGAGTGGTGCGGATAAAGAGTGGCGCACCGAGGTGTTTTTCTAAGTCGGCAATACGACGACTGACTAATGCCCGTCGGGTATCAAGTGATTCAGCTGCTTTGGAAAAACTGCCTAATTTGGCTACGGCAATAAATAACTCTAAATCATTGATGTGCATAGTGTGGTCTTATATGAGTGACACGCACAATCAGTGTAATAAGTGGGTGATTTACTTGTCAATGCAGAGGCTATTTTTCGCTGGTTAGCTCACACCTGAACTGGGTTAAGCTAAATAGTGTTCGAAGAGACAATGAGGGATTCTCAGTTGTGTTTATGGTTTTTTATGGCTGATAATAGGGCACTTACTTCAGTGATAAACGAGAAAACAGCATGACAATAGAACGCATAGAAACCAGCAAACGTATGAGCCGCATTGTAAAACATAACGGTACTATCTACTTATGTGGTCAAGTTTGCCAAGATGCCACTAAAGATATCACAGAGCAAACCCAAACCATGCTGGATAAAGTCGAGGCGTTATTATTGCAAGCAGGCAGTGATAAAAAACACATATTATCAGCCACCATCTACGTTAAAGATATGTCTTACTTCGCTGAAATGAATGCCGTTTGGGATGCATGGGTGATTGAAGGCTATGCTCCTGCTCGCGCCTGTGTTGCGGCTAAAATGGCACGTGAGGCACTATTGGTTGAAATTTCTGTCGTGGCTGCTGAAATTCAAGCTTAAACAGTTTTATGTCAATAGGGCAATGGATCGAGTTAGACCTCAGATCCATTGTTATATTGCTATTTGCAGAACACTTGAACAGCTTTTTTAAAACTATTACTTTTCTTTGTATAAATTAAAACAAAAAACATCAAAGGGAAAAGTAGAAGGAAAATAAGACCATCAAAATCAACGTCATTAGACTTGCCATAATTGCCAGCTATTGCGAATAAAACAAATAAAATTAGCATAGTAGAAAAATAATAAGGGAAAGAACCTATTTTTAATGAAGCTAAAATTTTCTTACGGTAAATAAAACCTAGTGTGGAGTATATAAGCCAAAAAACTAAAGCTTTAGGGTCTAAATTTAGCACATAGGTTACACCAAGCAATGGGCTGCAAGTAAAAAAAGTGATCAGACTTTCTGCGAATCTAGTTGATTTCATAATGCAATATAACGCCCTAATAATGAGCAAAAAATTGTTGGCTAAAATATTGAGGAACGAAAACAGCCAACTGTTTTTTGACTCTATTCATTAGCTTGTTAGCTTTCATCTTCTGAAACACTAAACTCAATAACACGTACTGTTGTTCCTTCGACGACGACAACAAACCTATACTTACCAAGAGAGTATCGTTTTTCATCTTCCCATAAAAAAGCTTCATAGTCGGGATTAGTTGGTGGCTTTATTACCCAGTAACCACCCTTGGTGAACTCTTCAAAGCTCAGAGTAGTGCTATTGTATTTTTCTATGTAAAAGGCTAATTCGTAATCTAGTCTTGCGAGGTTTTCGACTCTCACGCCAAATTTTAAAGTTGGAACTCCTTCTTTTACGAAAACCTCTAATTTGTTTGGCCTGATTTCATAAAACTCACCAGCTTCTACAATATTGCCAAAATCAACTTTAAATCTATTTTCAACTTCAAGGGCTGGCTTTGACGTACACGCCGATAGCAACACAGCGAAGACAGCCAATATTAATTTATTCATACTACTTACCTTTGAAAGCTAACAGCTTATTATACGGCTCGCCTGATAAAGTCGGCCGTTTAAGTTATTGATTTATAACATCCTACTTTCTCTATGTCTTTGATGTAAAGCAATAAAATTCTTTTGGCGTCCTAAAACAAACCGAGCTTGCGCGTTAAAGTCGCTTAAAAAATAAGTGATGAAATTTATTTCCAACATTATCAGGCAATTATAGATTTTTAGTTAAGCATGAATTACGACTTTAGACTTATTTGATGAGTTGTTTGATTTAAATTAAGCCAAATCCCATTATACCTGTATATAAAAACAGTTCATTAGATTGTGCAATCTAGGGTGTAAGGATGGCAACTTTAAAAGAGCAATTTCATTTAAATGTTTATGGAAAACGAAGATAAGCATTGTTAAATAGAGCTTTGGCTATAACTAACTTTGGGGCATAAACGTGTTATAACCACTAACTTTTCACTTCATTTATACTGGGTTGGTTAAAGAAGATCACTACTTCAATCTAATCCATTGCCTGCCGCTGGGATGTACAGGACGAACGAAATGTCGCGATCACATGGATGTGAAAGAGCGACCTTATGTGCAGATACAACTGCGAGACGCTGCATTCTTTATTTAAGGCAGGGTCCCTGTAAGCTCTGCCAAAACATCCATGTTTTGGAAGCTCGCTGCTGCATCTACACTGGGATTATTACTTCTTCGATTTAGCTTCATTTGTGTATCAAGTAGGCTTGAGAACATCAAGAGAATCGCGTGAGTCCTGACATGGCCTTTCTCGCACATCCATGTGCTTTAAGGCATTTAGTGCATCCTGCACTTAAGATTCTGGCTAGTTTTCGAGGGAAAGGGACGCCTCCATCGGAAGCGTTAGTGATTTTTGAAGATGATCGAAGCGGAATACAAACGAAGTCCAAAGCTGGATAATCCCCCGTTGGAAATCTTTCGCTTCCCAGAAAATTTCGCCGGGGCTGCTGGGGAGATGCAAGAGGGGGGAGCAGTTTCACCCTTCTTGCTCTGGTGTGGGCGAAGCGCCACGACGTTAATCCAAACGGGGTTTGGAAATCTTGTGTGAAATCCATATGTCTAAAACTGATATTAACTAAGTACCAAGATGTAGAGTTTTCAAAACAGTAAACAAGGAGTGGGGCAGAAATACGTTAGAACCACAAACGAAGTTTAAAGCTGGATGATTCTCCGTTGGAAATTTTGCTATTTAAATTTCGCCGGAGCTGCAGGGACTATGGTTTATAAAGAATCAATAGGGGTGAGCAGTTTCACCCTTCTTGCTCTGGTGTGGGCGAAGCGCCACGACGTTAATCCAAACGGAGTCTGGAAATAGAGAGCACACCACGACGTTAATCCAAACTTTAAAATAAACGCACAATTACCTATTTATCTCCTTCTTAATTTGACGATCAATGAACCTCAAGTGAGGTATTCATCGTTTGTTATCCGTGCTTATACGATTAAGCCTCTTTGCACCCTAGGATCAGATGCCATTGAACTGATATACTGCCCGCCTGATTTTTGGGAGGACCAATGGACGTATCATCTTTATTAGACGGCTTAAATGAAATGCAGCGTGAAGCAGTGGGCGCACCGCTTTCTAGCATGCTTGTTTTGGCTGGAGCAGGCAGTGGTAAAACACGGGTATTAACCCACCGTATTGCTTGGTTGATGCAGGTTGAACAACAAAGTCCATACTCCATTTTAGCGGTAACCTTTACCAATAAAGCGGCGGCAGAAATGCGTGAGCGTGTTGAAAAGGTCGTCGGCACGAATATGGGACGCATGTGGATTGGTACCTTCCATGGATTAGCGCATCGTTTACTGCGTACCCATTATCAAGATGCTAATTTGCCGCAAAGTTTCCAGATCATCGATTCTGATGACCAATTACGTTTACTTAAACGTATTCTTAAAAGCCTCAATTTAGATGAAAAGCAATATCCGCCACGTCAATGCCAAGGTTATATCAATGGTAAAAAAGACCAAGGATTACGTCCAAAGCATATTGATGCCGGCGGCTTTCCTATTGAGCAAAATCTACTTAATATCTACAAAATTTATCAAGAGTCATGCGATCGCGCAGGGTTAGTCGACTTTGCTGAAATCCTATTACGTGCTCATGAATTGTGGCTCAATAAACCTCATGTGTTGGCGCACTATCAAGAACGCTTTAAACATATTTTGGTAGACGAATTTCAAGATACCAACGCCATTCAATATGCGTGGATCAGAGTATTAGCGGGTAACTCTGCCAATGTGATGATTGTTGGTGATGACGACCAGTCCATTTATGGCTGGCGTGGCGCTCAAGTTGAAAACTTGCATCGCTTTTTAAATGACTTCCCTGGTTCAAATACCGTTAGGCTTGAGCAAAATTATCGCTCAACAGCTAACATTTTGAATGCTTCGAATGAATTAATTGCTAATAACCCTGAGCGTTTAGGTAAAAAACTGTGGACCGAAGATAAGGCGGGTGAGCCTATTTCAGTCTATTGCGCCTTTAACGAAATGGATGAAGCCCGTTTTATTGTCGGTAAAATGGCTGAATGGCATGCCAAAGGTGGCAACTTAGCGGATTGTGCAATTTTATATCGCTCTAATGCGCAGTCTCGTGTGCTTGAAGAAGCGTTACTGCATAAAGGCTTAGCGTACCGTATATACGGTGGCTTACGCTTCTTCGAACGCCAAGAAATTAAAGATGCTATGGGTTATATGCGTCTTATCAATAATAAAGATGACGATGCCGCTTTTGAAAGGGTTGTGAACACGCCAACTCGTGGTATTGGTAACCGTACCTTAGAGATTATTCGCTCTACAGCGCGTCAGCAAGAAATGACCATGTGGCAAGCCAGTGTTCGCTTGATAGAAGAAAAAGTATTAACAGGGCGAGCGGCGAACGCCGTTAATGGCTTTATGGATTTAGTGATTGGTATGCGCACAGACACCTTAGATATGAGTCTGTATAGCATGACGGATACCGTGACTCAGCGATCTGGACTGCGTGCAATGTACGAAGCCGAAAAAGGCGAAAAAGCCCAATCTCGTGTTGAGAACTTAAACGAGCTAGTTACCGCAGCTCGCAGCTTTGAAATGCCTGAAGAACTGGAAGATATGGGCGAGCTAAATGCCTTTTTATCTCATGCTGCATTGGAGGCAGGCGAAGGCCAAGCTGACAAGTTTACTGATGCTGTGCAGTTAATGACATTGCACTCAGCTAAAGGGCTAGAGTTTCCTGTGGTGTTTATGGCAGGGGTTGAAGAAGGTATTTTCCCAAGCAAAATGGCACTGGATGAAGGTGACCGTTTAGATGAAGAACGCCGCTTATGTTATGTGGGCATGACCCGAGCGATGCAAAAACTGTATATCAGCTACGCTGAGTCTCGTCGTATTTATGGTCGTGAAGATTATGCCAGTCCTTCACGCTTTATTGGTGAAATTCCATCTGAATACGTTGAAGAAATACGCATGAAAGCCTCAGTCTCTGCGCCAGCAATGAGCAGTCGCTTTAACGTACCACGTCAATCCATTGCCAATGACAGTGGCTTTAAAGTCGGCCAAAAAGTGAAGCATTTTAAGTTTGGTCAAGGCATTGTCACTGACTTTGAAGGCACAGCTGATAAAGCCCGAGTTCAAGTGAACTTTACCGACTTTGGCAGTAAGTGGTTGTTAGTATCACTAGCAAAGCTAGAGTCTTGCTAGATGGTACATGTCGTTCCAAAACCGTTTTTTCGTTGTTGAAGGGCTGTTTAGTTTTTCTGAACCCAATGATCTGATATGGGATAGATAGGATAATTGGTATTGGAACGAGATTTTGAACAAATGGTGACCATTGTCGCTATATCCACGATAAACAAGTGTTTTAACACGCCCTTAGCATGTTAGATTATTCATTTGGCAAACACACATAAATAACGCCAACCCAGAATGGCGAATAAGAAGTGAATATACTTCAAAAAGTGGGAGTGAGTTAGCCATGGCAGTATCCTCATGGACGCTTAAAGAAAAGATTTCAGTTTATAAACGGTTAACACGTTTAGACAGGCCAATTGGGACATTATTACTCATGTGGCCATGTTTGATGGCGCTGGTGTTAGCTGCTGGTGGCATGCCTGATGTAAAGGTACTGGTTATCTTTGTATTTGGTGTATTTATCATGCGTGCCTGTGGGTGTGTCATTAATGACTTTGCCGACAGAAAATTAGACGCCCATGTCGAGCGTACTAAAAACAGGCCACTCGCTTCAGGTGAAGTCAGTAGCAAAGAAGCGTTGATGTTATTTATCGTCATGGCGCTGATTGCGTTTAGCTTGGTGTTATTTTTAAATCCACTCGTGGTTAAGCTTTCGGTGGTGGGGATTATTCTCACCATTATGTACCCGTTTATGAAACGGGTGACCAATATGCCGCAAATGTTTTTGGGGATAGTGTGGAGCTGGTCAATCCCGATGGCCTATGCCGCCCAGCTTGGTTATGTGCCTGTTGAGGCATGGTGGTTATTTGCGGCTAATTGGTGCTGGACTGTGGCTTACGACACTATGTATGCCATGGTTGATAGGGATGATGATTTAAAAGTTGGCATTAAGTCTACTGCCATTTTATTTGGCAGTTACGATCGCCAATGGATAGCGTTGTTTCAACTTGCCGCACTGACGTGTTTTATATGTGCTGGTTGGTCAGCTGAGCGAGGACTGTTTTACGGCGTTGGTATTAGCAGCTTTATTGTATTCAGTGCTTATCAGCAATGGCTGATTTATAGCCGCGAACGGGCGCTGTGTTTTAAGGCATTTTTAAATAACAATTGGGCTGGTTTTGCGTTATTCATTGCACTTGCCGCTGATTATATTTTACCATACTAATATTGCTGCAAAATTAAGCTAAAACAACTGATTAACTCTGTTATGTTTTAGCTTATTGCAGTGAAACAACATTATTAATTACACATCACTAAAAACAACATCAACAAGGATAGCTGATGCATATTGTTTATTTGCTGGCCGTAGCGGTAATGGGATTATTAACCCTATCTGCGCCAGTCAGGGCTGAGCAGGCCTTTACCATTCCTAATACCTCATCCATTATTTTAGAAGATTCCGATAGAAGCTATAAAATATGGATTAAATTACCTAACAGTTATCAAGAACAAGATCCGATTCAGTATTACCCTGTAGTCTATATGACTGATGCCATGTATAGCTTTCAGGTGGTATCTGGGGTCACACGATTACCGATGAACATGCGGGAAATGGATCAAGCCATATTAGTCGGCATTGATTGGCAAGAAGGCATGAGCCCAGCAGCGAGTCGGATAAGGGACTACACACCAAGTTCAGATAAAAGCTGGAAGCGTAAAACCGGTGAAGCCCAGAGACACCTGAATTTTATCGCTAACAAGCTCATGCCTCATATCAACAAACACTATCGCACTAACCCTAGTCAAAATACCTTAATTGGTCATTCCTTAGGTGGCTTATTTGGCGCCTATGCTTTGCTAAAGCAGCCACAGTTATTTAACCATTATCTATTGAGTAGTCCGTCATTATGGTTTGATGACAAGCAGCTGATGAAGCAATTTCGTTCAGCTGACTTTATGCTAAAAGACGTTAATGCCAAGGTTTATATCGCAATTGGTGAATATGAAACGGCTGCGCTAACTGAGTATGGTCATGACATGGTGGCAGATGCGAAAGCGTTTCAGGCGATTTTGTCCCAAAAGAACAGATTATCAGCTGCACAAACGCTCAATGTTCGATTACAGGTGATAGAAGCGGCAACCCATAATATGGCGTTTCCAGCAGCGGCAATTCAAGGGCTAAGCTGGTTTTTATCTGCTGAAAAATAATCTGCTCAGTGGATTCGTTTACGAAGTGATGTGATGAGTGAATTGAGAGTCATATCGTGATGGATAACAAACTTAGCCAATAAGGATATTGCTATGAGACCTGTCGTAAAATACCGACTGATTTTTTTAGCTATTGCGATAGTGCTATTTACTCTTGGTGTAAAGCTTACGCCCGAAACACTGACAAACAGTAGTAACGAGCTAACATTAACTCTGATTGCTATTGGTTACTTTATCATTATTCCATTGACATATTGGTACTGCATTATTAAAAAAGGCGGCCAAAAGTGGTGGAAGCTGATTATTATTTTAAGCACTAGCAGTCTGGTCGCAAGGCTCAGCTTTCCGGCAGATATTGCCGACTATTTTGAGTTTGTTGCTTGGTTAAAATACCCCATTGTTGGGGGGGTATTGATCATTGAAGCTTACCTCGTGTTTACGATTATTCGTGGCTTATTAAAGGTTAGAAAGGTAAAAGGCGACCCGAGAGTCAGTGCGGTAGAATTGTATGCAAATAAGGATGAGAAGGCGCTGTCTATTGCCTTTATCGTGGCGGGTGAACCCACAAACTGGTATTACGCTATTCCATGGTTTTCTCGTCATCATCCCACAGCCCTCAGCCACATTAAGTTAATGAGTGCCAAGCCTTGGCATTTGTTATTCATGCTTATTGGCTGTTTAACTAGTTGTATTGCCAGCTATATGATGTTGGTTCACTGGAGTGAATTAGCCGCGTTTATCGTGTCTTCAATCATCAGTTTAACCTTGGTGATGTTGGTGGCGAATTATCGTATCGCGCGCCATTACTCAATGTATTTAATCCGCGATAGACTAGTGATTAATAATGCCATTTGGGGCTTTATGGCGATTGATGTTAATGAGATTGAAGCGGTAGAGGTGAATCAAATAGCCAAGAAGGTTGTTGATGATGAGCTGGCCATTGGGCGAGGCGAGCAGACTAATCTCACCATACGTTTTAACACGCCACAATGGTATTTTGGCGGGTTAGGGCAATTAGTTGAAAAGCTCACCGTATTGCACATTCAAGTTGCTGAGCCAGAAAAGGTGTTCGAGACATTGGTGAATGTTGAACATAATCAAGCGGCGTAATCTTTCGAATTGTTACCAAGCGCATAGGTGAAGATTGTGCATAAAAAAATGCGCCAACGTAGGCGCATTATTGTTATTCATTTGAGCTGATTAGTCGGCATTGATAATGCACTTAATTTGGCCTACTTGGATTAGTTACTCACTAATTTGGCTAAGTCAGCAGGTCGATAATAAACCGATTTTAATACCTTACCTTGGCGAACGACTTTACCCGCCATTTCTACATCTTTTGCACATTTAGCAATGATAAACTCGCCTTTGGTGCTGCCAACAATTTCAACGCCTTGCTTGGCATAATGGGCTACTGTTTCAGCTAATTCTTGCTCATTACGGCACACTTTACTCATGTTGCTTGAGTGGACTTCATCCCAACATTCAATAAAGTTAATTTCGCGATTGTTAGCCACACATAACAGTAAATCAACTAAGTAACTAATTTCTATGCGGTCAGTGATTTTGCTAGCGCCTAAATGCACTAAACGCCCCATAAGCACATAAACCGAGTCAACGATGGCGTCAGCTTGTTCAACACGGCAGTCAGCTTCAGCAAGCTCTGTTAACTCTTCAATGATGAGTGAGGTATGTAGGGTATCCGCTTTATCATCTAGGCTAGTCGCATCTTCGATGGGTAAATCAAAGGTGCTGCGAAATTCTCTGATATCACGGTATAAATGGTCAAAAATGGATTGGTCTAAAACAGATAACTTCATGAGTCAGTAAGCCTAGTTAATAAAATAGGCGATTATGGTAATGAATTGCACTTCGTACTACAAGAAAAACGGCGACACAGGGTCACCGTTAAGATAATAAAAATAACCGCCCATAAAACAGGGATCGGGCGGAGGTTAATAGAACCTTTTGTGATGATGAAACTAAAACTGATTTGTTATCTATTGGCATATTTGGCAATTAAGCCATCTAAGTAAGGTTGAATACCTTCGTCAGTCCAATCGATATAGCCTCGAACAAACCCAACAAGATTCCCTTTGCCGTCAAGAAAGAAACTTGCAGGGAGTAAATCTGCAGGCATGATGTAATCAATGTCTTTGTCGGGATCGATCCAAGTGGCATATTCTCCAAAACCGTGTTTTTCAAAAAACGGTTGGATATTGGCTGGGTCTTCGTCAATCGAAATAGGGACTAAAGCAAAGTCATTATCTTTATTGCGCGCTTTAATCGCCTGCATGGCTGGGATTTCCTTGATACAAGGCGCACACCATGTTGCCCATAGGTTTACCATGACCAATTTACCTTGATGCTGTTTCAAATTGACCGTTTTTAATTGTTGGTCTTTGAAATCAATATCTTTAATTTTTCTGGCATTGTGCAGTTCGACAAATCGGGACATCACCATAGGTTTAGCGATAGGTTCACCGGTTTCATAGACTTTGGCTTCATTAGGACTAGCGACAGCATTAAGGTGCAGACTGCCAGTCAGTAATAGCATGGTAAATGGAAGTAATTTATTCATAATAATTCTCATAAGATTGTGGCGCTGAGTCGGCTTGTTGTTTTTTGATCCAAGCAATGCCACCAAAAGCGGCAAGTAAGACTAATCCAAGTGGAATGACCCATAATGCCAACGTGCCTGAGTGGAAACTTGGGGTGTAGCGGATCCGTTCGCCAAAGCGAGCGACCATAAAATCAATGATTTGTTGTTTAGATTGGCCTTCATCGAGTTTTTGAAAAATATGCCCTTTAAGTTCATTAGCAATTTGAGTTTGTGAATCAAACAAGCTGCGATTGTCGGAAATTGGACAACGTAATTCTTGCGCAATTTCAAATCCCAATGCACGTTTTTCACTGGCGCTATACTCGTTTGGCATCGTGATATCTTCAGCACTTGCTGGTTTTACACTGATGGCAATCAATACGCTGATAATCAGACTAATCAAGATGTGAGATAAATGACTCAATGAGCCTAATCGAGACGAATTAACTGTTGGAAATATCATGATGTCGGCTCCTGTAATGCCTGTGATTGAGACAAGGTTTGAAGCTGCTTTAGAGGTCGAACTGTTTGTGATTGATGGCGGTATAAGGGACTTTTACAACCAAAGACCACCACTAGTCCTGCAATCATCATCATTAATGCACCAAGCCATAAGCCATTTATCAGTGGTTTATAGCTGATACGGATCAGGTATTCGGTGTCATTTAGCGGTGTACCCATTGAAACATATAAGTCTTTTAACGGACTCGAATGCACACCTGCTGCTGACATTTGCATACCGTTGGTTTTAAAGGTGCGACGTTGCGGATAGACATACGCAATAGGGTTTTCATTGCTATCCATTACGAGGATATTGGCTTGCAGTGCATCATAGCTTTGCGTTGTCACATGCTGAGTTTGCTCAAAGACAAATGTATAACCGGCGAGTTCTCTACCTTGGTTAGGCCCCATACTGAGCACTTCTTCTTGCTCAAGATTTGAAACGACGGTACCTGCAAGTATGGCCATCGCAACGCCAAGGTGTGCAAGGCACATGGCATAAAATCGGCGGCTATGATGTTTATCTGCACCTTGTTGGTGCTGAATAATGGCAACCATGATTGTCAGCACTAACCAAGTAACAGAGGCTAATCCGAGGAAAAACCATACATTGGCCTGCTCGAGTGCGACGTTGAATATCGCTGCAGTGATTGTTGAGATGAGCAATAATATTGCAGGTACAGTGAGGTATGAGCGTTTATCGACTTGCCAACGTAGCAGGGGAGCAAGCCCCATTAATAGGCTTAGTATCACCACAATTGGCACAAAAATACTGTTGAAGTAAGGAGCACCTACTGAAATCGTTACGCCAGTGAGCACGCGATAAATTATAGGGTAGTAGCTCCCTAATAAGACAGACAATGCGGCGACAACAAGTAATAGGTTACCCATTAGCAGAAGGCTATTACGGGATATCAGAGCAAATTTATCACGGGTCTGAATGTATTGCGCTCGGGTGGCAAATAAACCTAAAGCACTACCAGCAAATACAATTAGCAGGAATAAAATCGACATTCCTCTAGTCGGATCGGCGGCAAAGGCATGGACTGATTGCACTACGCCAGAACGGACAATAAAGGTACCTAATAAACTGAGCGAAAACGCTAAAATAGCTAAGAATAAGGTCAACTTTTTACATTGTCCGAGTCGTTCACTCATGGTCACTGAGTGAACCAGAGCCGTAGCCACAAGCCATGGAATAAATGAGGCATTTTCAACCGGATCCCAAAACCACCAACCACCCCAACCAAGCTCGTTATAAGCCCACCATGAGCCAAATGCATTCCCGCCAGTTAAAAATACCCAGGCCATTAATGCCCAAGGTCTTAGATAACGTGCATGTTGCTGAGTAAATTCCTTGCCAATTAGCGCGGCGACTGATGCTGCAAAGCATACTGTTAAACCGACATAGCCAAGAAATAATAACGGAGGATGAATAATCAGCCCGATATTTTGCAAGATAGGGTTTAAATCTCGCCCTTCAATAGGAAAATTCGGCAGTAATCTAACAAAAGGATTAGAAGTGAAAATGATAAATAAGCTAAAACCAAAAATCACTAATGCTAGTACCGATACGGTACGAATAAAAAACGCATGATGATTATTAGCATGAGTATTGGCAATAATCGCAGTCCACAGGGCGATGGCCGATACCCAAAACAACATTGATCCTTCATGACTCCCCCAAATCGCAGCTATTTTATAAAATGTGGCAAGTTGCGTATTGGAATGATCGGCGACATAAGCAACAGAGAAATCATTAGTAATAAAGCTGATGCCTAAACAAATAATGGCACCAATAAATGCACTAATCATCATATTACTGAGTAGACGGTAATAGCTAATTAAATAAGCATTATTATTAGATAAACCAAGCATAGGTATAATAGCTAATAATAATGATAGCACAGTCGCTATTATTAATAGTAAATGTCCAATTTCAGGAATCATATTATTACCTATTATATATGTGTGTTTTAATAACTTCTAAATAAATGAAATGGAATTTATATATTCAATGATATTAAAAGTTAATCCGTATTAATGTTATTTGTTAGTCTAGTTTTATAATTATTATGTTGTGTCTAAATAACCTTGAGTAGAGGTTAACTATCTTAGTATTAACTTTCTGTGAGATGGATCTTACTATTTTCCCAGTGAATAGTTTTTATTTTATAAAAGTAATATTTATTATTTTTCACAGATAAAAAAATCGCCTTTTTATATAAAAAATAAAATAAAATAATCTATAAGCATTTGATTTTGCTGTTTATTTTTGCTTTTATTTTTTGTTATCTGTAAGGCGTTTTTTGGTGTGATCTAGCTCAATTTTTGATGGCTTATTAGCTTTAAAATAACTCTTGCTCAAATTAATTATATCGTTCGCTGAACTGCCAGGTTCGACGACAAAATATAAAATAATGATGATTAGGAGTGGGACAATGAAACAGGCTAAATACAAGATGACAGCACTAAGCGTGCTAGTTTGTCTTGGCATTGTTGGCAATGCAACTGCAGCTGGTAAATATGATAGTGTGCCAGCCATGGGTAAAACAGCTCAAAAAGTACTTGCAGCCCCAAATGGTGATGAAGAAGCAAAAGGCGTTAAAACGCTGCAAGATTATATTGTTCAAGAAAAAGAACTTTTTGATTACTTATTTCAAAACCATCCATTATTTAAATACCATGAAGAAGGTAACTTAGTGGGTGATTACCACATTAGTGACCGTGGTGAAGAATATTTAGATACTGGTAATAGCCCGAAATACAGCAAACGTGTTGGTCGTCCAAGTGCGGTGCAATATCGCCTGGGGGCAAAATCTATTTTAGATTATCCGAACAAGTTTGTTGGACCTGAAAAATGTGGTGAGTGTCATGCTGTGCAATATGAAGCATGGAGTCGTTCTCGTCACTCTAAAACAATTCGTTTCCCTGGAGAGCATCCAGAAGTCGATAACGATTTGAACAAAACCATGTACAACACTAAAGATACTTCTATCTTACCTGACGGTATTACCCCTGATGCCATTTATGCAACCGTTGGTACTCCTCGTACAAAATACGGTTTCATTGATGCGTGGATGGTGCGTGGTACTTATCATATCCGTGATGGTTTACTAAAAGATGGCACCGGTAAAATGATTGCTGGTGGTAACCAATTCTCACGTGGTTGGGCGGAGTGGCTTACCCCTGAAATGGCGGCAAAAATTAATGCTGCCATTCCAGAGTTCCCTGCAACAAACGAAGGTAAAGCATTTGGATTAAGTGGTTCTCACCAAGTGGGCATGAGCTCGTACGGTGCGAAATACGAAAAAGAAATGTTGTTCCAACCAGCGAGTTCTTACTGTGAAGTTTGTCATAGCTTCAAGTTCGACTTCCAAAGCAAAGATGAGTACTTAGCGGCATTAGGCGACCCTGAAAAACTTCGTGAGCATACGATTTCTAAAGGTATTGCTTGTGAAGAGTGTCACGGCGCTGGTGGTCACTTAGACGGCGGTAATGGCGGTGGTATGCCATCTAACTGTGAACGTTGTCACCAACGTTTCAACTATGTTGATGAGTTAGCTGATACTGAACAAGGTCAAGAGAAACTTGAGTATGCCTTCGGTGTGAAAATGAAGTCTGCATGTCCATCATGTGGTACTGAAGGATCGCAAATGTTTGCTTCTATGCATTATGAAAAAGGCATGCGTTGTGCCACGTGTCATGATCCGCATGAAGTGACAAGCAACGATTGGAAGTCTGGTTATACCAAACCGAAAATGAAGAAAGAGTGTTCAGACTGTCACGCTGCGCAAGCAGAAATTGCTGACAATACGAAAACTCATAGCGAGCAAAGCTGTACAAGTTGTCACATGCCTAACATGGGCAGCTGTGAAAACTTCACCGCAATGCAGTTCCCTGATCAAGCTGGTTTCGATGCCGTACGTAAGTCTCACATGTGGAAAATCGAAATTGACCCAACTCAGAAAACGCTAAATCCACCAGAAGGCAAGTCTCGTGAAGCGACGACTAAAGGTTGGACTGTTGCGAAGAACGCAGATGGTAATAACTACTTAGACTTAATGTGGTCTTGTGCTCGTACTGCGACCTCTGATGATAACGTTGTAAATGGCAAAGGTTGTCATAGTCAGTTCCAATCTGAACTTGACCCAAGCCTACACTACGAAGATCAACAAGAGATCTACGGCGAAGTCATGAAGTTCCAAACACCAATTAAAGAAACCTACGCTCAAGTTGTTGGTGCACTTGAAGCTATCGACCAATTACTAGAAGTGACTAAGTTATCTGTTGAAGATAAATCACAAGTACTTCTGTTGGCTGATAAAGCTCAAGATGCAGTGACCTTACTTGAAAAAGACGGTTCTTGGGGTGTTCATGGTGCGCGTTATACCCAAAAACGTATCGACGCAGCATTAACTTACGTGACCCAAGCTCAAGCCATTATTAATGGTAAAAAAATGTAAAACCCAGATGGCAACGAGCAATCGCTCGTTGCCATTTTTAATAGCTCGGCATCAGCCGATGCCGAGATATTTAGAGAGAAAGACCATGAAAAAATTACTTAGCAACCTCCTGATTTCTGTCTCGTTGTTTATTGCCGTGCAAGCACAAGTCTTTGCAGGAGCTGGGGGAGATTTAATCCCTGTAAAAATGAGCAATATTCAGCTTAATCCGATTTCAATGCGTGAAGCTGAGTCATTAGTGGGCAATGAAGATGTTTATTTTTTTGATGTAAACACATTGGAATTATGGGCTGAAGGATTTATTCCAGGCGCTGTGTATTTCAATGTGAAGAACTGGAAAGAGTTACTTCCAAAAAATAAGGATGCCGTGATGGTTTTCTACTGTGCAAATACCTTATGCACTTCGAGTGCGATGGCTGCTCGCGAAACAGTAAAGCTCGGGTACACAGGAGTTAGACATATGGCCGAAGGAATTTACGGCTGGCGCTTGTCTGGCAGAATCATAGAAAAACCATAACGATTTTATTACCGATTAACAGCCTGAGGCTTGTTGTCCGCAGGTTAACTTTTTAAAGAGAGAACATCGAATGAAGCTATTAACTAAAAGCACTTTAGCAGTTGCAACTTGTATGTCTTTGGTTTTTTCAGCAGGAAGTTTTGCTACTGAAAACGTTGAAAATGATATTGAAAAACATTCCTACAGTATGGGTGCTTCGATTGGTAATTACCTATCCAGTCAAATTTATAACCAAACAGAGTTGGGTGCTCAAGTTGATGTGCAAAAAGTCATTGATGGTGTGATTGATGCGCTAAAAAATGAGCAAAAAATGTCGGATGAAGAAGTACTCACTTACCTAAATGAGCGCAGTGAATTACTGAACTTATTAAGCTCGCAAAAAATGAAACAAATTGCCCTTGAAAGCAAGCAAGCCAGTGAAGCTTACTTAGCTGAAAACAAAAACAAAGATGGCGTCACCATTACCGAATCTGGTCTGCAATACGAAGTGATCAAAATGGGTGAAGGCGTAAAACCTAAAGCGGAAGATGTTGTCACTGTGAAGTACAAAGGCACGATGGTTGACGGCACAGTATTTGATGAAACCACAGACCCTGTTCGTTTTGCATTATTAACCGCTATTCCAGGCTGGGAAGAAGGCTTACGTCTTATGCCAGAAGGGTCAACATTCCGCTTTGTTATTCCATCAGAGTTGGCTTATGGCAAGGATGGCGCTGGCGATATTCCAGGTGATACCGCATTAATTTTTGAAGTCGAGTTAGTGAAGTCTGAAAAGCCAAGTGAAAACGCTAAAGGCATGGGCCTAAGTGGTATGGGTATGAACGGCGCAATGGGCTCACACGGCTCTCACTAAGCGACAACACTTAATCGTTTTTTTAAAGAAAGAAGAGACACTTATGAATATTCTGGCCTTAGGTATCGCAGTATGTCTGAGTATATTTATCGGACTCTTCTGGATTCATCACTGTGCATATAACCGTAATTTGAGCAGCACAGTGGTGAAAGCAACCAATACAAATGCCGAAATGGGCAGCACCATATCTGTAGAACCTGATGACTTCGCAGATGTCGGTGCTTACCAATACCCTTTGTGGATGTCGGCAATTGTATTGATCTTTTCGTTATCTATATATGCCAGTGGAGGACATTTCCAAGGTTGGGATAAAGGGCGAGTGGATGACTCGGTAGATTATTTGATCGCAGCCAAAATCACAAAAGGGCGAGAACAAGTACAGCAGCAACCGACTAATGAAATGGCATTAATGGCGTTAGCGCAATCTTATGCAGAAGGTGGCATGTATGCCGACTCTGTCGATACGTTAAGTCAGCTTATTGAGCTAGTCGGCGAAGATGCCGGGTTATTAGGCATGCAAGCCACATCAATGTATTACCGCGATGGTCGTCAGTTTTTACCTGAGGCACGCAAGGTTATTGATACTGCGTTGAATTTACAACGTGACGAGCTTAATACCCGAATGATATTGGCAACTGATGCTTACCTTAATGGCCAGTATGCAGTCGCCATTGAACATTGGCGCATCCTACAAACCAACCAAACCCAATCTTTTAATAGACAGTCTATTAATAACGCAATAATGAAAGCCGAATTTAAATTGGATGAAGTGAGTCGCTAATTTCGTCATTTGAATTTGCAGCGAACCAATAAAAACCAGTCAGCTAAGGCTGAACTAGGGAGGATGTTGTGAGTGAAAATATAGAAAGACGGAGGTTTCTAAAAGGCATGGGAGCTGCCTCTTTAATTCTAGGCCCTATGGGGTGTAGTTCTGTTAAAGATGACAACGAAGATGCCAATAAACCTCATTACGTCATGGTGTTTGATCAAAATAAATGTGTCGGTTGTGGTGAGTGTAAAGAGGCATGTAATGTCGCTAATAACTTACCTGATGGCAAATCAAAATTGTTGATGGAACATCAATCGGGTGGTGTGGAAGGGCAAGCCTGTCCACATTGTGGCAAAGAAGCATGTAACTGTGAGCGTAAATTTGTTCGTGTGTCTTGCCAACAATGTAAGAACGCGCCTTGTGTTGCCGTTTGTCCTACTGGTGCTGCACATAAAGATCCTAAAACTGGGATCGTCACCATGGACGCCAGTAAATGTGCTGGCTGTAAATATTGTATTGGCGCTTGTCCTTACAATGCACGTTTTATCAATGAAGAAACTGATGTCGCCGATAACTGTGATTTTTGTTTAAACAGTAAGCTGGCAAAAGGTGAGCTACCTGCATGTGTGCAACAGTGTAAATATGATGCGTTGATCTTTGGCGATGCTAACGATCCAACCTCATACGTTAATAAGTTATTAGCGGTAAAAGACTCTGTACGTATGAAACCGCAGTTTGGTACCGAACCAAGCCTTCGTTACATTCCAGTCGTAAAATTGGGGGTATAAGATGGACGGTTCAATGGAATTTACCATGGGCTTATCTGAAGGGGTGGCATGGCCTTGGCCAATTGCGGTTTACCTTTTCTTAGCCGGTATTTCGGGTGGTTCGTTAGTAGTGGCATTGGCTATTCGCTTCTTTAAGGGGCAAACAGCTACGACACCATTATACAAAGCTGCCAGTTTAATCTCATTCGTGACGATTGCACTTGGGATGTTATGTCTGGTTTTAGACTTAACTAACCCATTATTCTTCTGGCGTATTTTGGTGTTCTATAACTTCACTTCAGTGATGTCTATCGGGGTAATTGCACTGTGTGTATACATCCCGCTAACTGCAGTGTTGTGTTTATATGCCTTTGAAGATGAAATCAAAACCATACCAGCGCTCAACTTCTTGTTGCCTATTATTACTATGCTTAAACCCGTTCGTAAGCCTTGCGAAGTGACGGCGTTAATTTTAGCAGCAGCAGTGTGTGCTTATACCGGTTTCTTGATTTCAGCGTTAATCCGTTTCCCGCTCATTAATACTGCAGTATTACCTGCGTTATTCATTGCATCGGGTGTTTCAGCGGGTGCTGCAGCGTCAAAAATGTTGTCAGTATTCTTGTTTAAAGAAGACATGCATAGCAGTGAACTTAAAATCCTTCATGGAGCTGAATGGCCAATCATGATTGCGGAAATTTTGTTTATTTGCATGATTGCGATGTCACTTGCCACAGGAAATGCAGGGGCGCAGTCAGCTTTTGCTGCATTTACCTCTGGTGTGTGGGCAAACTTGTTCTGGATTGGTGTCGTAGGTGTTGGGTTCTTAGGCCCTATTCTACTTAACTTTGCCACCGGTAAAACCTTTAGTCATTCAGCTAAAGCGTTCTATCTATCAGGCGTATGTGCCATTAGCGGCATGATGTGTTTACGTCTGTTTATCCTATATGCAGGTCAAACATACGCAATTTAGTGTTGCCAGAGTCACCCTTAAGTCTTATGTCTTCCCTTAGTCATTTTTAAGGGTGATTCTTTTTACCAGGTAATAGCCTGTATTGAATTGGAAAACTGAAATGAAAAAAATACTATCGCTACTGTTACTCGTTCCTTTCTTATTTGCCTGCCAACCTGACAATGTTACAACAGAGGCTGATAGTCATGCACATGCAATACATGAACACGATCGTTGCCATATGTGCGGCATGATGATCACTAAATATCCAGGCCCCAAAGGCCAGCTAAAACTGAAAAATGTGGAAAAAAATCCTTCTTTTTGCTCAACCCGTGACATGTTTAGTTTCTTACTTCAGCCAGAAAATGCCCGTCAGGTGACACAAATTTGGGTACACGATATGGCGGCAACATCTTGGGATGATCCTAAAGATGAACACTTCATTGACGGTAAAACTGCCACCTATGTTTACGGTACAAGTCGTCAAGCTGTGATGGGTTCTGCTGTTGCCTCATTCAGCACAGTTAACGCCGCAGAGCAGTTTGCCAATGAATATGGCGGCGCGGTATTAGGCTTTGATGATATTACTATCGGATTACTCGGCGAAGGCATGAGCCATCATTAATTGACTTAGGATATTAGCCGATATTATTGCGCTGTTATAGCGTCTATTCACAGTATGGTGAGTGATGATTCATTGCCAAGGTAAATCGAGGCGAAAGTGAGGAAAACCATGGTTAAATTTTTGCTTAATGGGTTGTGGTTAATCGGTGTCATTAGCGCCCCTTGTGCTTTCGCAAACTCGACAGACACCGACGTGCAAAATTCGCTTAATGTCATTTTGCTGCAGCAGGTCATAGATGAAGCCAACGCCCATGACACTGTGTTGCTGCAGGACCAACCTTACACTGGCAATGCCGTTATTAACAAACCTTTGACACTCATAGGACACCCTTGTTCAATTATTGATGCCCAGGGCAAGGGAAGCGCCATTACGATTGCAAGCAGTGATGTTCGTGTTGAGCAGTTAACAATACTAAATTGGGGATCAGATCAGTACGAGCTTAATGCTGGCATCTTAGTGAATGATGGTATGAGTAATATTGTGATTTCTGGGAATAATTTAACCGGTGATGGCTTTGGTATTCGGGCTGATAATACCTCGCATATTGAGATTTATAACAATTACATCATAGGGAATAAGCAATTTTTTGTACTCGACAGAGGCGATGGCATTTATCTAAAAAGGGTTGATGACGCGGTGATTGAGGGGAATACCATTAAAGATGTGAGGGATGGGATATACCTTGAGTCAGGTAAGAATAGCCTCATCGATGACAATCATTTCTCATCTCAGCAGTACGGTATTCACTACATGTATACCGAAGGTGATGAAGCCAAAAATAATGTCGCTGTGGATGTTGATGGCGGTTATGCATTAATGAACTCAAAGCGGATTAATCTCCATCATAATCGCGTAGACAATGCGGCGACTTTTGGGGTGTTGCTAAACATGACCAATGACTCAGACATCCATGCAAATCAGGTAGATAATATCGTTAATCCTCAGCCCAAAATGCCGACGGGTGATGAGGGTAAAAGTATGTTCATCTATGGTGCCCGCGATAATCGTATTTATGAAAACCACTTTGGCCACAGCGAAATTGGTATTTATATGGCCATGGGAGGCGAGGGAAACAAAATTTATCGTAATCAATTTATCAACAACCAAGCACAGGTAAAGTACGTAGGCGACACCTTAGTAGAGTGGAGTCACCAGCAGCAGGGAAACTACTGGAGTGGATTTATCGGTTGGGATAACTCGGGTGATGGGGTGAGTGAACAAGCGTATCAGCCTAGTGATCATTTAGATCGCTTGTATTGGCTTTATCCAGAAGCGCACTTTTTATTAAAAAGCCCTGTGGCATCTTTATTACGTTGGACTCAACAGCAGTTTAGTCTTTTACCTGAGGCTGGAGTGATCGATAGCTTTCCAATGACAAGCGCATCACGGCCTTCCTTAATTGAAAATAATCGCCCACAGTCTGCGCAGCAGTTGTTAAGTAAATAGGGTTATCATGGAAAATACAGCCAGTATTCATGTTCAGAATCTCGTTAAAAAATACGATGATTTTACCGCTGTTAACGATATCAGCTTAACCGTTTCAGCAGGCGAAACCTTAGCGCTGCTTGGCCATAATGGCGCTGGTAAGTCGAGTTTGATAAAAATGCTGTTAGGCATTGTAAAGCCGACTTCAGGTCAAATCTCCATGATGGGGAATATGGTGACCCATGAAAAAGATCGTCGCCAGGTTAATTTAGGCTACTTGCCTGAAAATATCAGTTTGTATGAAAAGCTGACGGGTAAAGAAGTACTTAACTATTTTGCCGCACTAAAACGGATTGATAAAGCCAAGGTATCGACAGTACTGACGGAGTTTGGGCTTGAGTATGCGCAAGATAATCCGGTTAAGAGTTATTCAAAAGGCATGAAGCAACGACTTGGTTTTGCACAAGCCATTTTGTCATCGCCTGACATTTTACTGCTTGATGAACCGACCGTTGGACTTGATCCTCAAGCTTCATTATTTATGTATCAAAAAATCGCAGAGCTGAAACAGCAAGGCTGCGCAATTATCGTATGCACTCATGAATTGGCTGTGGTTGAGGACAATATTGATCGTGCATTCATTATGGCTGATGGACAACACCTCGCTAGCGGTAGTTTGAGCCAATTAAGGCAGTCGACTGATTTGAAAGTGAATATAAGCGGAACTGAAGTGAGCCGTATTATCGCAGAAGATCCCTTTTTAAATGCCTTATCCATTCAAGATAAGTTAATTATCTCACAGCAAGATAAACCCAAGATTATGAAGTATCTGACTACGCATTGCGGGGTGTATAACTTTTTAATTGAAGAACCTGATTTAAGTGATATTTATCATCACTGCATGAATAACCGTCAGCAGTACGCTGCTTGAGGACAATAAATGTTGACGCCAATTTTAACTATCGCCACAAAAGAAATTAAAGATAACTGCCGCAACCGTTGGGTGGCTTTTATTGGCATTATTTTAACCAGTTTGGCCTTACTGATAACTTTTTCAGGCTCAGTGGTGACAGGTGAGCTTGTTATCCCAGAACTGCCGCTTTTGATGGCTAGTTTAAGCTCAGTTGCAGTATTTATCTTGCCACTTACAGCGATCTTGCTTAGCTACGACAGCTTTATTGGTGAAGAAGAGTCGGGCACCTTATTACTGCTTTTATCTTATCCGTTAAGCCGTAGCCAAATATTGGTGGGTAAGTTTATTGGACACTTAGCGGTAATTTCTTTCACTATTTTTATTGGTTTTGGTGCAACAGCATTGCTGGTCGGGATATTAACTGATTTGGCGTTATTTTCGCTAATATCGACCTTTTTACACTTAATGGTCAGCAGTATTTTATTAAGTATGTGCTTTATTTTAGTCGGTTACGCAGTGAGTTTGCAGGTAATTGAAAAGGCTAAGGCAATTGCGATTTTATTGTTTATTTGGGTTGCTGTTGTATTAGTTTATGACCTCATTTTACTGACCATGATGGTGGCTGAATCAACGAGTATTTCTAATGGTGTATTACAGCTACTTATTCTATTAAACCCCAGCGATGTGTTCCGAGCATTGATGTTGGTGGTTGCACCTCACTCAAGCCACGTAGAGGGTCTATCTTCATTAGTGCAATGGCCAGTATTAAGCTTGTACCTTACCTTAGTGGGTTGGAATGCAATGATGATGATGCTGTCATTAGGCTTGTTTTATCGTAAACGTTTTTAGGGCTAATTATTGCTAAAGAGGTTTATCAGTCAGACTGCTTACAAACTATTTCATATTTTGTATCTTTAGATGTATTAGGTTTAAGTTACTGTATTATTTAGTTAAATATTTTACTGGATTGAGTATGTGGTCACATAAAATTTACAGTGTCTAGGATATTATATCATTGGAATAAATTAGATAATTAGCTCAAGTACAGGTGCTTCCAGTGCTAAAAATTACATCATATTTAACACTTGATACTTCAGCAAAGCAGCTGGTTAATCATCTTAATGATGAAAAAACCAGTCTTACGTTTTCTGAAAATGCTGTGCTGATAAAATTGCTCGATCATAGTGAAGAGATCTGGACTAAAGAGCAGCTATTAGCTGAAGGCTGGCCCGATCGTGTGGTTGCGCCTACTTCATTAACCCAATGCATTAGTACCCTGCGTCGTAAGTTAGAGCCTTACTCAGAAATTCATTTAAAAGCAGTCGCTCGCCGTGGCTATCAACTTCATATTAATGAACGTAGCCATGTCAAAATGGTGTCATTAACGGATCGCGATACCCTGCGTGCAGCGTTTTTAGATGTTGGTGTTATGGTAAAAATAGCCGGCGCTATGGTTGTGATTGGGCTAATTACATTAGCTTGGTATCAATGTGAATATCATAAAGTTTTGAAAAAAACCTCTGAGTGGAGCAGTGACAAACAAGTTGAACTGAATATCGGTGGTGTGACGGAAAGTGCAACTTTGCTCTATAAAGATAATACCGACCAAGTGCATAAGTCCAAATGGCAAAAACATCTCGCGCCAGAAAGTAATATTGTTGAAGGCTTAAAAGGCTTTAGTGCTTTTGCGTTAACAAATGGAGCTCATTACTCTTTTGCATCGTGTCCTGGTTATACACTTGATGATTGTAATGGTGAAGGCATCATTAATATCAATACGTTAACTCCAGAGCCTGCTGGTTTGAATATGAGTGAATTTGTGCCACTCAGTCAGAAAATGGAAGATAGAATTCGATACAACCGTGTACTTATTCCACAAGACAGTGTCGGTAACATTGTTGAGCACCATTATCATGCTGATGTGTACTTTCCTGTGGCTGGTGAAAAGTTAATTCGGGGTGATTTTAGCCTGTCTTTGGTTTATGAAGATGACACCAGTGGCCAAATTTATACCACGACCTGTATTACTGATGAAGACTGTGTAACTACGCCAATTAAGTGGAAAACACGAGGGACGTTTAATCAATATCAGCAAAAGATTGGCGATTATGATGTTGATGTTTTTTATACCAATATCGAACATAAAGAGTTTATCAAACCTGATTTCGTTACCCCATCTGCAATGCGTTTTTATCGAGAAATTAGACGTGATGATATCCAAGTCACGAATATGACGCTTTTCAGGGTACACAAGACCAAAGATACTGCGGTGTGGATTTTACCGTTTATGGATGGTTTAGTCGCTTGGTCTAAGTACGAGAAGGTGCAATTCTAGCCCTTAAGCTGATGTTGTAAACGAGCGCAAATAACAAAAAAGCCGACTGAGATAGTCGGCTTTTTGTTGGGCAGCAAGGATTCAATTCTGAGAAGGTTGAATAGCTTGCTATGAATTCGCCTTTATTACTTAATAAAGGCGAATGCATCTCCGTAGAGATGAGCTTCATCGACACCCATTTCACGAAATACTTCACGGGCTGCACCGACCATATCAAAGCGGCCAGCAATGTAGATGTCATAGCCAACTAAGCTGACATAGTCTTGTTTAATTTGTGCTAATAAATTGGCTTGCTTACCATTCCAGTTAGCAGGGGCTTCTTCAACCACTGGGATAAACTCTAACCAGTTATGCTCTTCATGCCATTGACGTGCGATAGCTTGGTAGTACATGGCTTCTTCTGTACGGCAACCCCAATAAAACTGAGTCGCGACGGTTTGGCCTGTCGCAATTTGTTGCTCGATGATGCTTTTGATGTACGAAAACCCTGTACCGCCAGCAACCATAATACGTGGACGGTTACTTTCTTGACGTAAAAAAGCATTTCCTGCTGGAGCTTCAATATCTATGTAGTCATTGGTTTTAAGGCGCTCAACGACTTGCATTGGGTAGCTTTCTGAGACTGCAGCACCAATATGTAGCTCAATTAGTTCAGCACCTGGCGCTGAAGCAATTGAGAATGGACGTTTGTCTTTTTCGCCCATGACAATAGATAAGTATTGACCTGCTTTAAAATCAAACGCCGCTTCAGGTTGTAAGGTGACCTGAAACACGGCGTCGTTAAATGGGGTGACGCTAACAACTTTACAGCGAATGGTGTTCATCTAACATCCTTTTAGCCCTTTCTATGAAGGGTTATTTTCTTTTATATATGTAGGGTCTAGGTTGCGCTAGTGTGATATAGATCACCATTATAGCGTTGGTGCATCATCAATACCTAATTCTTCCCAAATATCATCAATCTTTTCTTTCACTTTGGGATCCATCACTATCGGAGTGCCCCATTCTCTGTCGGTTTCGCCTGGCCATTTATTGGTGGCATCCAGTCCCATTTTTGAGCCTAAACCCGCTACAGGAGAAGCGAAATCTAAATAATCAATCGGCGTATTGTCGACCATGACGGTATCGCGAGTTGGGTCCATGCGAGTGGTAATAGCCCAGATGACATCCTGCCAATCACGACAATTCACGTCTTCATCAACAATAATAATGAACTTGGTATACATGAACTGACGTAAGAAAGACCAAGCTCCCATCATGACGCGTTTGGCATGACCTGCATATTGCTTACGAATTGAAATGACTGCCATACGGTACGAGCAGCCTTCTGGCGGCAGGTAGAAGTCAATAATTTCAGGATATTGCTTGCGTAAAATAGGCACAAAGACTTCGTTTAATGCCACGCCTAACATTGCCGGCTCATCAGGTGGACGGCCAGTGTAAGTGCTGTGATATATGGCGTCTTTCCGCTGTGTCATGTGAGTGACGGTGAAAACTGGGAACTTGTCTGTCTCGTTATAGTAACCAGTATGGTCGCCATAGGGACCTTCTTCTGCCATTTCTTCAGGGTCGATATAACCTTCTAAAATGATCTCGCTGGTGGCTGGAACTTCTAAGTCACAGCTAATCGCTTTACAGACCTCAGTGCGTTCACCACGCAGTAAGCCTGCAAAGGCATATTCACTCATTGAGTCAGGTACAGGTGTCACCGCACCTAGGATGGTGACAGGGTCTGAGCCTAAAGCAACGACCACAGGGTAGCGCTCACCTGGGTGCTTTTCTTTGAAATCTTTAAAGTCTAATGCGCCGCCACGATGATCGAGCCAGCGCATAATTAATTTGTTTTTACCCAGTAACTGCTGACGGTAAATACCTAAGTTTTGGCGTTTTTGGCGCGGGCCTTTAGTGATGGTTAAACCCCAAGTCACCAAAGGTGCCACATCACCAGGCCAACAATGTTGAACTGGTAAGTTTGTTAGATCCACATCATCGCCAGTGATGACGATTTCTTGGCATGGTGGATTACGGACCGTTTTAGGCGGCATATTGAGTGCTTGCTTGAATTTTGGGATTTTCGCGATCGCATCTTTAAAACCACTAGGTGGCTCTGGCTCTTTTAAGAATGCTAATAACTCACCGACTTCACGTAGGGCGAGAGGATCCTCTTTACCGAGTGCCATGGCAACCCGTTTTGGAGTGCCAAATAAGTTCACTAAAACAGGCATAGATTTGTCTGTTGGATTTTCAAAAAGCAATGCAGGACCGCCAGAACGAAGTACACGATCGGCAATTTCCGTCATTTCTAGATTAGGATCAACAGGATAACTAATACGCTTTAATTCACCATTGGCTTCGAGGTGATCGATGAAGCTACGTAAATCCTTAAAACTCATGGCTAATTCACTCTTTTTATAATCGCTCTTTGGGGCGCACTATAGCATTTATATAATATTGGGTTAAGCCAAGATTATTGGTTCAGTGGCTTTTTAGGGTAAACTGATATTAATTGGCTTTGTGATCTTTCAGCCTAGGAGCGATCAAATGGCAATATTCAGTCAACCTCACCGATTGTCGATGTTATTCGTATCAATAAGCCTGACTCTGGCTATTCTGCCTTCACATGTTATGGCTGAATCTTTTCGTACTTCTTCAATGAGCGCTGTTGCTACAGAAAATGGTGCTAAACATCGCCATTCGGCTGGCAGTCATCGTTATGATCGTTATTCAGGTTCGTCAGTACGCTGGGGAGTAGGTTACAACAATTATTGGGGACCCAGTATTGGCGTAGGATGGAGCAGTGGTTGGAATAACCGCTGGTATAACCGTTGGGGCTATAATGGTTGGGGAGGAAGATGGGGCAATGGTTGGCGTTATCCTTATCGATACGATTATTACGACCGTTATTACCGTGATCGTTATATGAACAACCAATCCCGTAATAACTATGTTGAACCAGTCACAGCAGTTGAAGCGCCAAAACGAACAACCACTAGCATTGAGTATGCAAAAGGGATTAGCAAGTTGCCAGACAATGCACGAGTGATACAACGTGATGGTCATACTTACTATGAATGGGATGGTCATGAGTATTATTTTGACTGGTCGACTGAGCGTTACTTTGAACTTGAAAAAGGTAAGCAATAATTAACCATTGTTTTTTAAAGCCCGTCGCTCATTCGTTGGCAGTAGCGCTGTATACTGTGCCTAGAAAGGTAAAAGCCCTAATGAATCCATTTCATTAGGGCTTTTGTTTGCATTGTCTTTCGACATTTTATCGTTACATATTATTGTTATTAGACCCTGTAACGTACTTCAAAATAGCCATTGCTGTCTACGGGGAGTTAAACAGCAATCATTATCTTGAAACTTTTACCTGACTTGCAGGCTGTGGCTGCCTATTCTCAACCTTACTCTTGTAACGCTAAGCGTTAGGCTAAGCCACGGTATAAAATTGACAAGAGAGGTGGGGGAGAGAGATTTTCGCTGGGGGACGAAAATAACGCATCCTTTCTTGTCGGAACTGCCTTCAAACGATGAGTTGTTAGCGCTCAATGTTTGAAAATAAAATTGGAAAGAAAAATCACTGCGATTGTTTAGCTTCCGATGGGGACGAATGCTAAAGTCATTTTTCTTTCCGAAACGTTGAATTTAATGTCCTTTTACTGACACTAATTCTTGATTCAGTTGAAATAGCCTTTTCTGCAAATTTGCTATTTCAGTTGCAATTTCAGTGGCTAAATCTTGTTGTTTGCTCACTGATTTTAGAGGTTGTTTTCTTTTCTTCACCCATTGGTAAATGGTTTTTGCTGACACATTATATTGCTTGGCAACATCTGAAATTAATCGATTATTGTCTTTTACTTCCTTGATTACTTGTTGCTGTAATTCATCTGGATATATTCGATTTAGTGTCGTCATCATTGTTCCTACTACTCAATTTTGTTAACCACGAACCTTCATAAAATTAAGAGGTTTTTAGATTAATGATTGTTATCAATATCCCAGCTGCTCAATCCAAGGTGATGGAAGAAGTGCCACTGATATTGACAGTTTTCAATGAACATTCTTAGATAATTCATACTTAACTCCCTGTATTACATCTCTAATCGAGTCATAAATTGGTCAAAAATGCATCTACCTCTAAGGTGGTATATATCTATATGGAATAGTCGTGCCAATTTTGAAATAAATATTTTATCGTTAATTAACAGTTAGTTAGTTTTTTAGTGTGTTAACTCTAAAAAAATGCGTTGTGCTACATTGGTGCAAATTATCCATTTTGGTGCAAGGTGGTGATTTATTGGTAAATTTAATTTACCAGACTTTTTGGGCGTCATTTCTAGTGACATTAACGGTAAACCATTATCACTTAATCAGTATGAATGAGGAGTGTTACAGTGAGTCGTTTATGATTTAGAAGGATTAAAAAATCCATGCCGTTTGGCATGGATTTAGTGAGATGCGAAGGACGGATATTGACTACATTAAGAAGATCGTCGCTAAACCTAAAAAGGCAAATAGGCCGATGACGTCGGTTACTGTGGTAAGCACCATACCACCTGCTAAAGCAGGATCGATGTTCAACTTTTTCAGTAAGAGTGGGATACTGGCGCCTGCAAGACCTGCAACAGTCATATTAATGAGCATGGCGCCACCAATCAAACCACCTAAGGCCATATCATCTTTCCACAGCCAAACGGCAAAAAATACCAACACTGACCACATGATGCCGTTAAGGAAACCAATGGCTAACTCTTTGCCTATTAACCAGCGAGAGTTACTTTGACCAATATGCCCAAGGGCAATACCACGAATGACCAAAGCCAATGTCTGGTTACCAGCAACGCCGCCCATGCTCGGAACAATGGTCATTAAAATGGCAATAGTGGCAAACTGCTCAAGGGTGCCTTCAAACATGTTACTGACAGAGGCAGCAAGTAAAGCAGCAAATAAATTGATTGTTAACCACAAAGAGCGTCGGAAGGTACTTTTCATGACGGGACCGAATGTGTCCTCGTCATCATCCATCCCCGCCATCCCCATCATGGAGTGCTCGGCATCTTCACGGATAACATCGACGACGTCATCAATGGTAATACGGCCTAATAACTTCTGCTGTTCATCAACGACAGGGGCTGAAATCCAGTCATGACGTTCGAATAACTGTGCCACTTCATTATCTGGCATATCAACAGGGATACTTTCAAGCTCCGGATCCATGATGCTGCGGATCGTTTCGCTAGGGTTACAGGTTAATAGATCGGCTAAACGGACCCCGCCAAGTACATGGTCGTTTTTATCGACCACATAGAGTGTATCTGTCGTATCGGGTAAATTGCCTCGTTGGCGTAAGTAACGCAGTACCACATCAATATTCACGTCGGGACGTAAAGTCACGGTATCGGTATTCATGATACTGCCGGCAGTATCTTCAGGGTAGGATAACGCTTGTTCAACTCGGTGACGGTCTTGGCTACTCATCGATTGCAGTACTTTCTTATACACTGCATCTGGCAAGCTACGTAAAATATAAGCTAGGTCATCGGTGTCCATTCCTGAAGTGGCTTGCGCAACTTTTTCAGGTGTCATGCCACTGATAAGCGAATCTTTTAACTCTTCACCGAGTTCTTCAAGAATTTCACCGGCTTGTTCTTGGTCGATAAGTTGCCACAACACTTGGCGTGTTTTAGGGGGAGATGACTCAAGAATGAGGGCGACATCAGAAGCGGCCATATCATGCAGCATATTGCGCACATGCACAAACATACCACTACCAAGTGCTTGGGTGAGCTGATTTAGGCGCTGTTCTGTAAGTTCGCTATCTATCACTTCGATACTCATTCGCCACTCCTCAAAAATTCGATTGCTAATATTAACTTAACAGTGTGTAAAGGGAGAAGCAGTTTCTAATATGGCGTTGATTGCCGTATAAAAAATAAGCAGGTTATGGTGTGGGTCATGACATTATTATAGTTAACTATAACTGTTTGTTGTTGATAATTTGCCGTTGATTGGTTTAATGCGCTTTGAGCAGCGCAAAAGCTTAGTTTAAGCGTATTCCCGAGTAGGATATGAGGTTAATAAAGCATGGCTGTTAGCGGTTTGGAGTCGTAAATTTCAATGTTTTGCTAGTAAGTGATAACTAGCAACGAGTTAGCCTGAAAGCGTTAAATCATATAAAAGGATTAGCTTTCTTCGTCAAATTTGTCGTTAATCAGTTGGCAAACCGCATCTAGTGCTTGCTGCGCATCAGGGCCTTCAGCCTGAACAGTAATCACTTTTCCTATACCACTTTCTAGCATTAATAAACCTAACACACTCGCTGCGCTGGCTTGTTTGTCACCTTGAATCAAGGTAATGCTGGCTTTAAATTCCGTAGCCAATATAGCTAATTTTGTTGCCGCTCGAGCATGAAGCCCAAGTTTATTACTGATGGTGATTTCTCTGGAGATACTCATCGTCACAGGTTGAGCTCTCGGTGGCGAGCGCTAACTTGGTGTTTACTGTTACTGAAGCGCTGTGTGAGTTGATCTGCAATATAAACCGAGCGATGCTGTCCACCTGTGCAGCCAATCGCGATGGTAAGGTAACTGCGATTATTGCGCTCAAGGTGCGGCATCCAAGTATCAAATAAATTCTCAATCTGCCAGATGAACTTATTGACTAGGGGTTGTCTGCCTAAGAATTCTTGTACTGGTTGATCAAGACCTGTTAATGGTCTTAACTCTGGCTCCCAATGTGGGTTTGGCAAAAAGCGGACATCAAACATAAAGTCGGCTTCAGTAGGCATACCGTGCTTGAATCCAAATGATTCAAAGTGAATGACTAATTCTTTATCAACACTGCCCATAAGAATTTGTCGGACTTGATCGCTCAAATCGTAAATATTCAGCTGAGATGTGTCGATGTAGTGATCAACCATTTTGGCAATTGGTTCGAGCAATCGACCTTCAAGTTGAATCGCTTCTTGTAATGAGATTTGATTTTTTGACAGCGGGTGTAATCGACGTGTTTCACTGTATCGTTTTAGCAGTACTTGATCATTGGCATTTAAAAATAAACTAATGATCGTGGTATCGTCGGACAATAAAGCAATTTGCTGCTCTAATACTTTGCCTTGCTCTTCGATATTACGCACATCAACACTGATGGCGACAAGTTCGTTATTTCCTTTTAGCTGCTCTAGTAGGCTGCCAATCAGTGGGAGAGGCAGGTTATCAACACAGTAATAACCTAAATCCTCTAACACTCTTAAAGCAACTGACTTACCTGAGCCCGATCGTCCTGATACGATGACAAGTTTCATGCAGTAATAACCTGATACAGTTCTGTAGCGTCATGACTCTTTCGAAGTCTTTTAAGGATGAGTTTATCGCTTAATTTCTCAGCCATACTTGATAACGTGCTTAAGTGTTGCTGACATTGCTCAGAAGGAACCAATAAGGCAAATAAAATGTCTACTGGCTTCTTATCAATAGCATCAAAGTCGATAGCTTCTTCACATTTGATCAAAATAGCGATCGGCGATTCAATGTCGTCTAAACGCCCATGTGGAATCGCAATGCCATTGCCGATACCTGTGCTACCCATTTTTTCACGTGCTATTAAACTTTCGAAAATAGCTTGTGAAGATAGAGTAGGGTACTGGTCAGCCATTAAATTGCTGATAAGTTCCAGTACCTTTTTCTTACTGCCCGGAGTGGCACAGGTAGTGCACGCCGGCTGCAGGATGGTGCGAAGTTCCATCGTTAGTGTTTAATTAACTTCTCTTTGTGTTTAATTACCTGACGGTCTAATTTGTCTATCAGGGCGTCAATTGCGACATACATATCTGCGTTTTGAGATACGGCAAAAACTTCACCTCCTTTGAGGTGCAATTTAGCTTCGGCAATCTGTTGTAACTTTTGTACATTGAGCACAACGTGAACATTATTGATCTGTTCGAAGTGACGTTCAAGCTTTGAAAACTTAGTTTGCACATACTCACGTAAAGATTGAGTAATTTCGATATGGTGTCCAGTCAGGTTAATTTGCATAGATCATCCTCCAATAACAAAGGCTTATAAGCTTTTGCGTTGGTTTGAGGGAGGGATGAGCATTGCTTCACGATATTTGGCGATCGTACGCCGAGCAACATTGATCCCTTGTTCAGCCAGTAGCGTCGCCATTTTACTATCGCTAAGTGGCTTTTTCTGGTTTTCTGCAGCGACCAGCTTTTTGATAAAGGCTCTGATTGCTGTAGAAGAACACTCTCCGCCATCATCGGTACTTACGTGGCTAGAGAAGAAGTATTTTAGTTCAAAAAGGCCGCGAGGGGTGTGCATATATTTTTGAGTTGTAACCCGTGAGATGGTCGATTCATGCATCTCTACCGCTTCGGCAATATCATTTAATACCATAGGCTTCATGGCTTCTTCGCCGAACTCAAAGAAACCTTGCTGGAATTGAACAATACAATTTGCCACTTTTAACAGGGTTTCATTGCGGCTTTCAATACTTTTAATAAACCATTTGGCTTCTTGTAAGTGACCGCGAATGAATTGGCTGTCAGCTTGATTGGCTGAGCCTTTTGCCATGGCGGCATATTGCTGATTTACGCCTATTTTAGGCATATTATCTGGGTTTAATTCTACGACCCAACGGCCATTCTTTTTAAACACTGTGACATCTGGGATGACGTACTCATCTTTGATTGGAGTAATTTGTAACCCTGGGCGAGGGTTCAGTGTTTGGATAAATTGAATCGCTTCGCGTAAATCATCTTCTTTAAGCTTGGTTTTACGCATTAGTAATCTGAAATCACGGCCTGCTATTAAATCTAGGTGTTCAGATATCAGTAATTTTACATTTTCTATGCAAGGGATTTCGCTTGGGTATTGTCCCAATTGAATCATCAAACATTCGCTTAAATTTCTTGCAGCGACGCCCACTGGATCAAAATGTTGTACACGCTTTAAAACGGCTTCAACCTCATCAAGTTCAATATCCTCAAGACCGAGTGCATCGAGAATATCTTCTGTTGATTGGGTTAAGTAACCTCTATCATCAATTGCGTCGATGATGGCTGTCGCAATGGCGAGGTCATTTTCAGAAAATGGGGTTAAGTTTTTTTGCCATTCTAAATGTTCGTATAAACCTTCAGTCGTTTCACCTTGAAATGGCATATCGTCATCACGGCTTACAGCGCCAGAACCTGAGTTAGGAGAGGCGGTGTAGACTTCATCCCAAGTGGTATCCATTGGTAAGTCTTCAGGCATGGACTCTTTCGTAAGTGACTCTGTTGTATCGACTGATGAGGTGTCTTTTTCTACGCTGACTTGGCTGTTATCGCTAAAATCGGTGTCAGTTTGCTGAGCATTGTCTTTGACTGGTTCTTTTGCTTTGGCAAACTCATCCTCAAGCTCAAGAAGAGGATTTGAGTCAAGTGCTTGCTGAATTTCTTGCTGTAGCTCCAAAGAGGAAAGTTGCAATAAGCGAATGGCTTGTTGCAACTGCGGGGTCATTGTCAGGTGTTGACCCATTTTAAGTTGGAGTGAGGCTTTCATTTACCGCTTATCCCTAATTGAATTTCATCATCGCGACTACAATGTTATGGGTCTAGCACCTTTGTAAGTGTTAGCTAGACTTTAACCGAACTTGGGTTCTACTTTGCCAAAAATTAGCGTTAAGTTTTGAGTCTAGTGTATAACGCTAAAAAGTGGGACTGGTTGGCCGCGAAAATGCCATGCTTGTACACTAAAGAATGCTAACTATAGCTTGAATTGCTCACCTAAGTATACTGACCTGACTTGCTGATTGTCTAAGATCTCAGCAGGCGTACCTTCAGCAATTAAATCTCCGTGGCTGACAATATACGCACGCTCACATACATCAAGTGTTTCACGGACATTATGGTCAGTAATCAATACTCCAAGACCACGATTTTTTAGTTGTTGAATAATTTTCTTAATATCTATCACGGAGATAGGATCAACACCCGCAAATGGTTCATCTAATAAAATAAACTTAGGATTGGCGGCTAAAGCGCGTGCTATTTCTACACGTCGACGTTCACCACCTGATAGAGCCATACCTTGGCTGTCACGAATATGGGTAATATTGAACTCTTCTAATAAGTGCTCTAACTCTTCGATTCGTTGCTCACTCGATAAGGTTTTACGGGTTTGCAGCACCGCCATGATGTTATCGTGCACAGTGAGTTTTCTAAAAATACTGGCTTCTTGAGGTAAGTAACCAATACCTTTACGAGCACGTAAATGCATTGGGTCTGCAGTCAAGTCGTCAGAATCAATCAAAATACGACCTTTATCGCTTTTGACTAAGCCAACAACCATATAAAAGGTTGTGGTTTTACCTGCACCATTTGGCCCTAAAAGACCAACAATCTGACCCGTTTTAACGGTTAGGCTAACGTTTTTGACAACTTGGCGGCTTTTATAGCTTTTTGCTAAGTTTTCAGCTGTTAAGGTAATTTGTGTCATTATTGCTTTTGCTCTGCCGCAGGGGTCGTTATGTCTGCATTGGTTGAGTTTTGAATATCAGATTCTTGAGGGGTGACTGATTCAAGGAGGGCATCAGTGTTAGTTTCAACAGCATTTGCCTCAGGAGTCACTGTTTGATTCTCAGTTACATTGTTAGGTGCATTGTCAGTCGCATCAGCATCTGGGTTATCAAGCGAATCATTATTTTCTATCGGCGCTTCGTCTGAGTTATCAAGTTCTTCGTTTTCTTTATTCAAGTCAGGGTAATTTTCTGGCTGAAAAATAGTGATAACTCTGTCTTTTCCTTCACCTGTGCTTTCAGCGATCAGTTGCTGTTTATCAATATTATAGCTAATGAGATTACCAGTAACCTGGCTGCCTGCCTGGTCAAGTTTTGCATTGCCTTTTAAGGTTAAAATACTGGTTGAAAGCTCATATTTTATTTCGTTCGCACTTGCGGTACCGATACGGCCATCATCGAGTTCTTGTGAGAATGTGGCTGGATTACCTGTCGCAATCATGGTTTTTTTGCCACCCGACTCTTCACTGAATGCACGTAATTGATCGGCATTAATATTAATGGTGCCTTGCGTCACATTCACTGGGCCGAAGAAAATCACTTGGTTATTTTTAATATCTGCTTTTTGGCTGACGGCAGCAACTTTAAGCTCTTGTTGTAAATCACCTTCTTTGGCATGAACGCCGGTGACTGTCACTAAGCTCAATCCCATTAGGCTCATACCAAGAATACTTTTTCTAATAAAGTCTGTTTTCATAAGCTTATTGAGTGAAAATGTCAGTGTTTTACTTTGCTTCATATGTTCCTTCTACCTGACTTAAAAGCTCTAACTCTTCGGCATTTAAATCAGCATAAAGGCCTAAGCCTTGTATTTTAAAATCTTGTCCTGAGACATTAATTTGTCGATCAGACGTCATGATCATGGTATTTAAATCTAACGCAAGCATACTTGTGGTTAGCGATTGTACTGGTTCATTGATGTTTATTGCATCAATAATAACATTTTTTTCTAGCACCACTTTACCGGTTTCTTTATTAAGCTTGCCTAATTCAGCAGTTAATTGCCACTCAGCTTCGCCGTTTTCTGGATAGATAAGGTATACAGGCTCAGTGAATAGGGTTTCATTGGTTTGCTGAAAGTGTTCCATGTGTTTTGCTGACACCCGGCTTTGTACTAATCCTTGCTCGTTAAATTCTGTGCTTCGTAAGTCATTAGCGATGAATTCTGGACGCGCGGGATCGGGAAGCTTATTGGCTTCCATTTGACTACGCTTCACTTGCACTTGCCAGTATAAAACTAATGCTGCACCAAAGAAGCCGAGAATAGCGAGGGTGGTACGGCTCATATGCTCATTCCGTGGGCGGTTTCGAACTTGTCTTGGCTAACAAGCAGTAAATCAGTTAACTCACGTAAAGCGCCGTTACCGCCATTAATGCGAGTGATCATTTGGCAATGTTGTTTTACGTATGGGTGACCATCAGCTACGCAAACAGCTAAGCCCACTTCTTTCATAACGGGTAAATCAACCATGTCATCACCGATATAGGCCACTTCATCTGGCGTTACATTATAAATACTGAGTAACTCTTTAAATGGTGTGAGCTTATCGTCTACCCCTTGATAGATATGGCTAACACCTAGCGCCGTCATTCGATTTTCGACAATGGCAGACTTTCGGCCTGTGATAACGGCAACACTGATACCGCTAGTTAAAATTGATCGAATACCGTAACCATCACGGGTATGGAAAGCTTTCAACTCTTCCCCTGCGTTACTTAAATATATACGCCCGTCAGAAAAGACCCCATCAACATCACAGATCAGGAGTTTGATTTTTTTAGCGCGTTGCCAAATATCGTCTGATACAGGGCCATATAATCCTTGATGAACTTGACTCTTCGACATATTAAATGACTCCTGCTTTTACCATATCAAGCATATTAAGTGCGCCAATTGGGCGTTGATTTTCATCAACAACAATTAAGCCGTTGATACTTTTTTCATCCATCACTTGTAAGGCCTGTGCTGCTAAAATATCAGCTCTGATGGTAATGCAATTAGGGGTCATCACTTGTGAGATTGGCGTGGTGCGTAAATTGACTTCGGCATCAATCACTCGGCGTAAATCACCATCGGTGAAGATACCGACTAACTGTTGGTTGTCATCAATAACGGCAGTCATGCCTAGTCCTTTATTGGATATTTCGTATAGTGACTCTGTGATGCAAACCTGGCTATTAACTTGCGGAACATCGCTTCCATGATGCATGACGTCTGATACTTTAAGTAAGAGTTTACGTCCTAATGATCCACCTGGGTGTGATAATGCAAAATCATCACGAGTAAAGCCTCTGGCTTGCAATAATGCGACGGCTAGGGCATCTCCCATTACCAAGGTTGCGGTAGTGCTTGAAGTAGGCGCTAATCCTAATGGACAAGCTTCTTCTGGTACTTCAATGCAAAGATGCAGTTTAGATAACCGCGCCATGTTAGATTCAGGCTTACCCGTGATCGCAATCACTGGAACCCCCATGCGCTGAATAACGGGTAGCAAGGTTAAAATTTCACTCGACTCACCAGAGTTAGAAATTGCTAAGATAATATCATTTTTAGCCAGTGCACCTAGGTCACCATGGCTTGCTTCACCTGGGTGAACAAAAAATGCAGGCGTTCCTGTGCTGGCCAAGGTGGCTGAAATCTTATTGCCAATGTGGCCTGATTTACCCATGCCCATGACAATCACTTTACCTTTGCACTGCAAAATTAGTTCACAAGCTTGGCCAAAGGCATCTGAATCAACGTACTGATATAGGTTATCTAACGCTGTTTTTTCAATATCAATGACTTGACGACCCCATTGACGCAACTGTGTTTGATTTATCATATGTTTCTCGTTTTTTTCCAATGCTAATGAGTCTTTAACAATGGTGAGTGACCCATCTTTATGCCCCGTTATTGAGATTGAAATAAGACAATCTGGTACGCAATAAAGACGACTAATAATATGGCGCCATGCCAGCGAGTTAATTGTTTCTTCGCTCCACTTGATAATACGAGCACAGCAAGGGCTGCACTGGTACCAAGTGTCATGTAAAAATCACGGCCAGCAGCATTGGCATCTATTTCCCCTGGGGCAATCAATCCTGGTATAGCAAGTACCGCTAGGATATTAAATAGATTCGAACCCACAATGTTACCAATTGCGAGATCATCTTCTTTTTTTAATACGCCAGCTACGCATGCTGCTAATTCAGGCAAGCTTGTTCCCACTGCAATAATGGTTAAACCAATGACTAAATCTGATAATCCAAATGTCTTTGCAATGCCTACAGCGCCGGTTACCATCCAGTCAGCAGAAAGTGGTAGCAAAACCATGCCAACAATAATCCAGATAATAGCATGTAATGTAGGTACATTTTTAGGGATCTCTGCATCAGATTCGTCAGATAGTGGATCTATTTGCTTATTTCTCAGTGCTTGCCAGATGAAATAACCCATTAACGAGAAGAAAGCGACCAAAAGTACTGTGCCTTCAAATCGGGTTAGCATACCGTCATGAATGAGGTATCCGGCTAACACAGTTGCCGCTAACATTAACGGAATTTCACGTTTAAGGGTTTGTGAGCTAACTGATATAGCACCTAATAGTGCTGTAATACCAAGAATTAAGGTGATGTTAGCAACATTTGAACCTAGGACATTTCCAACGGCAGTATTACTCATCCCTTCCATCGACGCTGTTGCAGCCACAAACATTTCAGGAGCAGAACTTCCCATGGCCACAATGGTTAATCCAATCAGCATTGGAGGTAGGCCAAGGTTTCTAGCGAAAGCGGCTGCGCCATATACGAAGCGATCTGCGCTCCAAACTAATACGCCTAATCCAGCGATTAGCATTAAAATATTAAAAAGCATGTGGTTCCAAAACGTGTGTTAATAGCGATATTTGTGCAGGATTTTAACAAAAATATGAGCTGATGCGATAATTGTTGTGGATTGTAACTCATGGTGATTGATTTGTTGTAGGTTCTTACACAATTTCGTACAATTCAGCTCTACACCACATGCGCCAGGAAGGCTATTATTTCTTCAATATCCGATTCCAAATTATTAGATTCAGCAATGCCATTGGTCGAAGTTCGCCACATGGGGTTCAATCGTGGATCACGTGTTATTTTTGATGATATTTGCTTGAGCATTCCCAAAGGGAAGGTGACAGCGATTATGGGCCCGAGTGGCATCGGAAAAACAACCTTACTCAAATTGATTGGTGGTCAATTAACGCCTAACAGTGGTGAGGTACTTTTTAGTGGTGAAAATGTTCATCAATTAACACGTCCGCAATTATTCGAATTACGTAAAAGAATGAGCATGCTTTTTCAAAGTGGTGCGTTATTTACCGATATGAATGTATTCGATAACGTCGCATTTGCCCTGCGAGAGCATTCAGGCTTACCTGAAGAGCTTATTCGTAAAATTGTGTTAATGAAGCTACAAGCGGTTGGGCTTCGAGGCGCAGCACAGATGCACCCTAATGAATTGTCTGGTGGAATGCAGAGAAGGGCAGCGTTGGCGCGGGCAATTGCACTAGAACCTGAAATGATTTTGTATGATGAACCATTTGCAGGCCAAGATCCTATTTCCATGGGGATGCTGGTGAAATTGATAAGCGAATTATCAGATACCTTAAATTTAACTTCAGTGGTGGTCTCTCATGATGTGGACGCCGTGCTGAGTATTGCCGATTATGTTTACGTCATCGCGGAGAAAAAAGTCATTGCTTCAGGAACTCCTGAAGAATTACGTGCTTCTGATAATCGTCAAATTGAGCAATTTATCAAAGGTAATCCTGACGGCCCTGTGCCATTTCATTTTCCTGCCGAAGATTACCAACAGGAGATGCTCAATGGGAGTGATTAACCGCATTGAAAACATCGGTCGCTACGCATTAGATTTTATCGCTGGTTTAGGGCGAGCTGGTCTTATGCTGTGGGGGGCAATTGCCCATTTACCTAGATTGCAAAAAGGGCTTCCTTTACTGCTCAAGCAAATTTATGTGCTTGGTGTGCGCTCAATGGTGATTATCGTCGTATCAGGTCTATTCATAGGTATGGTGTTAGCGCTTCAAGGTTATACCGTACTTGCTGATTTTGGTACTGTTGAAAGCCTAGGGCCTATGGTTGCCTTGAGTTTATTGCGTGAACTTGGCCCTGTGGTCACAGCTCTTTTATTTGCTGGTCGAGCGGGTTCAGCATTGACAGCTGAAATCGGATTAATGAAATCTACCGAGCAATTGTCTAGTCTTGAAATGATGGCCGTTGATCCGTTGAAGCAAGTTATCGCACCTCGCTTTTGGGCTGGAGTGATTTCAGTGCCATTATTAACCATGATGTTTTGCCTTGTTGGAATATTGGGTGGTCATTTGGTGGGGGTAGAATGGAAAGGCATTGATAGCGGGTCTTTTTGGTCAATTCTTCAAGCGTCGGTTGAGTGGCGTCAGGATATTGTAAATTGCTTGATTAAAAGTACCTTCTTCGGTGTGGTTGTGACATGGATTTCTTTATATCGCGGGTATGAAGTCACGCCAAACCCTGAAGGGATAAGCAAAGCCACTACCTCGACCGTGGTGCAAGCAAGTTTGGTCGTACTCGCATTAGATTTCTTGCTGACTGCAATCATGTTTGGTCAGTAGTCATATTTTTAACGTTCATAAATTAAGTGGTTGAAGCGTATGTTGACAAGGAAAGTAGAATTATTCGTAGGCGTATTTTTACTCGCTGGGCTGCTGGCATTTTGTATTTTGGTATTCAATGTTGCCAACGTAGAACTAAAACCCAATCAAGCTACCTATACTTTAAAGGCAGAGTTCAACAATATTGGCGGGTTAAAAGTACGCTCGCCAGTTAAAGTAGGCGGAGTTGTCGTTGGCCGCGTGACAAATATAACCTTAGACACTAAAAAACTTGTGCCCGTGGTAACGTTAACGATGGACAAGCAATATGATCAATTCCCTGAAACCAGTAGCTTATCGATTTTAACCTCGGGTTTACTTGGGGAACAATTCTTGGGCTTAACCCCAGGTTTTATGGATGATGATATAGAGATGCTAGCGGATGGCGATAGAGTCCATGACACTCGTTCAGCATTAATATTAGAAGATTTAATTGGGCAACTTCTGTATAGCGTTTCTTCGAAGGATTAATAGGAGAGTATCATGAGCCAATGTTTCATACGTTTATGGCGTGTTTGTGTCTTATTCGCGGTCATCATTTTGCCAGTACAGGCTAGCGAAGTGATCGACACCCATGACCCTTTTAAATTAGTCCAGCAAGTATCCAGTAAAACCTTTGAACGTTTTGATGCTGATAAGGCACTCATTGATGCTGATTTGAGTCATTTGAAAGTCATTGTGCGCGAAGAGTTAATGCCTTATGTGGATTATAAGTATGCAGCTTATAAAGTCATGGGGCAGTATTTACGCGACACCACACCAGAGCAACGAGAGCGTTTTGTTGATGCATTTGAAGGGTATTTGGTTGCGACTTATGCGCAAGCGTTCACCGAATATACTGGACAAAAAGTGCAATTTTCTCCAGCTAGTGAATTCGAAAATGAAAAGTTTGTTGATGTAAATGTGCAAATTATTGAAGACGGTCGTCCGCCAATTAAGGTGATGTTTAAGGCTAGACGCCTAAAAGATGACAGTTGGAAAGCATTCGATTTAGTCGCTGAAGGGGTCAGTTTGCTGGCATCTAAACAGTCAGAAATCACCAACCTTATTCGCCAAAAAGGGGTTGATTCAGTGATTGAGATGCTTAAAGAGAAGACCCAGCAAGAAATCAATTACAAACAGGATAAGGAAAATGCTGCGTGATTGAGTTTTTACAGCAAGGTGACATTTGTGAAATTAAAGGGCAACTAAGGCAAATAGAGGTCATCGATTTATGGCCAAAACGACAAGAGTTGTTTACTGATTCGACTCAGGTGTTAGACTTGTCAGCTTTAGAGTATGCCGACAGCGCAGGCGTCGCTTTTTTACTTGAGCTGGTTAGTTTAGGTAAAAGCAGTAAAAACACCACTCAGCCAAGGAGATTGGCACATCCGAGTAAACATCTAAAAAGACTCATTGAGTTATATGATTTAGAATCCTTTTTTCTAGAAAACTAGCATTGAATTTAAGGTAACCAATTTCATGGATTGCAAAGTAATCGAGCAGATTTTAACAGAAGCACTAACGATTGATGAAGTGCATGTCACTTCAGATGGAAGTCATTATAAAGTTGTTGCCGTTGGCGAATGTTTTGATGGCATGAGCAAAGTAAAGCAGCAGCAAACGATTTATGCACCATTAAATGACCATATTGCTAGTGGTGAATTACATGCGCTGACCATCAAAACATTTACGCCGACACAGTGGAAGCGTGAAAAATTATTTAATATGTAATTAGAGAGTCAGTGTGGATAAATTAACAATTAAAGCCAGTAAGCCACTTTCTGGAGATGTCACTATTTCTGGTGCTAAAAATGCGGCATTGCCGATTCTATTTGCTGGCGTGCTTGCTGAAACTGACTTTATCGTCTCTAACGTACCAAGTTTACGCGATGTAAATACCACGTTTAAATTACTACGATGCTTGGGCGCAGAAGTCACAGATTTAGGTAACAGTAAATACTGCATCTCAGCTGCAAAGCTTAATGAGTTTTGTGCACCTTACGATTTAGTCAAAACCATGCGCGCTTCGATCCTAATTTTAGGGCCGTTGCTGGCACGTTTTGGTACTGCAGATGTGTCACTGCCTGGCGGCTGTGCTATTGGTGCTCGTCCAGTGAACCTTCATTTACAAGGCCTAGAGCAAATGGGCGCTAAGATTGAAGTAAAAGAAGGCTACATTAAAGCTCGTGTCGATGGTCGCTTAAAAGGTGCGCATATCTTTATGGATATGGTGAGCGTTGGGGCAACCGAAAACTTATTGATGGCTGCAGCATTAGCTGATGGTGAAACCATTATTGAAAATGCTGCGCGAGAGCCTGAAATTAATGATTTAGCGCATTGTTTGATAGCGATGGGAGCTAAAATTTCGGGTGTCGGTACTGCGACATTAAAAATTGAAGGTGTTGAGCGTCTTTCAGGGTGTGAGCACCGTGTCATGCCTGATCGAATTGAGACAGGTTCATTCCTTGTTGCTGCTGCAGTGACTCGTGGTAGCGTGCGTTGTGTTAGTGCCGATCCATCTTCGCTTGAAGCTGTACTTGCTAAGTTAGAAGATGCGGGGGCAGAAATCACTACAGGTGAAGATTGGATTGAGCTGGATATGAAAGGCAAACGTCCAAAGGCCGTTAATATAAAAACGGCTCCTTATCCTGCATTCCCAACCGATATGCAAGCTCAGTTTTGTGTGTTAAATGCTTTAGCTGAAGGAACGAGTCATGTGACTGAAACGATTTTTGAAAATCGTTTTATGCATGTACCTGAACTGAGCCGTATGGGCGCAGAAATGGAACTTGAAGGTAATACTTGTATCATTAAAGGTATTGAGCGCATGAATGGTGCTCAAGTGATGGCGACTGATTTACGTGCATCTGCCAGCTTAGTGATTGCAGGTTTAATGGCTGATGGGATTACTACAGTTGATCGTATTTACCACCTTGACCGTGGTTATGAACATATTGAAGAAAAGTTCAAAGGGCTAGGCGGCGAAGTCGTACGTGTGTCTGAATAGACTGACGTGATTAGGCTTTTAATAAGCTAAAGGCTATACCAATAAAAAACCGCTCATTGAGCGGTTTTTTATTTAATTGAATTAAGTGTCTTTTTATTAGCTATTTTCTGGTAACTTTTCGCCAATAATCACAGGCAGTTCAATCGGCTTACCTTCACGGATAATGGTAATGTTAACCTTATTGCCTGGTGGTGTTTCCGCAATTCTATCCATCAGCATTTCAACACCAGGAACGCTTTCTTCTGCGTATTGAATAATGACGTCGCGTGGTTTTAAAGTCGCTTTAGCTGCAGGGCCATTAGGATCAACCCCTGTTACTAGTACACCTTTAAGATCGGGTAGGTTTAAAATTTGCGCCATCACTTGGCTGAGGGGCTCGCCAGAGATCCCTAAAGCACCGCGGATCACACGGCCATTTTTAATCAGTTTACCCATAATGCTATGGGCAAGCTTGATAGGAATAGCAAAGTTAATTCCGTGTCCACCGCCTTCAGCGCCAATCTGAAATGCGGCAGTATTAATACCAATTAATTCCCCACCTGTGTCAATTAATGCCCCACCTGAGTTACCGGCATTAATCGCAGCATCTGTTTGTAAAAAGTCTAAATAACCTGAACTGAGTCCATTTCGACCTGTGGCACTAATAATACCTTGAGTAATGGTTTGCCCTAAGTTGTAAGGATTACCAATGGCAAGCACAACATCACCCACTTGGGCTGGGTTATTAAGATTAATCGGAACGATTGGTAGGTTATCCCCTTCGATTTTAAGCACGGCGATATCAGTGATTTGATCTGAGCCCACGACTTCTGAAGTAAATTTTCGCCCATCTTGTAAGGCAATGACGATCTCATCAGCTTTTTTAATAACATGGTAGTTGGTTAAAATATAACCTTCTTTGCTCATGATAACGCCTGAGCCGAGACCTTGAAGTGAACTGGAATTCAGTGGGCTATTTTGATCTAAACTGAGGCTATAAATATTGACAACGGCAGGGGCTGCTCGGCGAACCGCGCTCGCAAAAGACAATTCGTTATTTTGATGAGTAACAGACAAGCCATTGTTAAAGCTGTTGTTATCAGTAAAACGAGTCACTACTAAAAACACAGCAGCCATGACGAGGCCAAAAACCACGGCTTTTGTTAAGTATAAGATGTTGTCTTTAAGATTCATTGGCCAACTAAATTAGTTAAATTAATCAAGGATATTACCACGCTTAAAAAAATTAAGCATCGTGACTAGGCCACGATGCTTAATTAGCACTATAAATCTCAGTTTTTAGTGCAGCGTTAATGAAGGTATACACATGTCAAACGACACCATTGCTAGGTTAATATCATAGCGGTTATTACCTTAATGCCTTGTTATTAAAGTTTGATATACCTTTATAAAACTCGCTGTCATTCAGGCTATCTTAATACAAGGTACATTAGCTTATTATCACGTAATATTTTTAGTGCCACTGCGCCTTGTTGGTTTTTCAGCTCTTCTTTAAGTGAGTTTAAGTTTTTCACCTTGCTGCGGTTTAAGCCCACTATCAGATCGCCTTTTTCTAGGCCGTTACGAGCGGCCGGCGACCCCTGTGCAATATCGGTTATTTCAATACCTTTACTGCTATTAGTAAGTTCAGCCCCTTCAAGCATAGGATGTAAAGCATCGGCAGCTGAGCCGGTACTGCTTGTTGATTCTCCTAATATTACGTTAACGGTTTCTTTATCCCCGTCTCGAATGATGCCGATGTTAACTTTAGCACCAGCGCCCATAGTGGCCACTTTGGCTCGAAGTTCTTGGAAGTTTTTGATTTTCTTCCCGTTTACGCTGACAATAATATCGCCAGCTTCAATGCCTGCATCATCGGCTGCACTATCTGGCATCACTTCGCTAATAAAGCCACCATGTTGGGTTTCAAGGCCAAATGCTTTAGCGAGTTCATTATCTAAATCTCGGCCTGTTACACCTAGCACCCCACGCTTGACTTCACCATGCTCGATAATTTGATTAATGAGGTTATTGACCATATTGGCTGGAATAGCGAAACCAATACCGACGTTACCACCACCTGGAGCGACAATGGCCGTGTTAATACCAATCAGTTCACCGTTCAGGTTGACGAGCGCACCACCAGAGTTACCACTATTAATAGCAGCATCGGTTTGGATAAAGTTTTCAAGCATTTCGATGCCAAGCCCGCTGCGACCCAATGCACTGACAATACCGGATGTGACAGTTTGACCTAAGCCAAACGGATTACCAATTGCAATAGCAAAGTCGCCAACACGAATGTCATCTGAATTGGTTTGTTTAATCGCTGTCAGGTTTTTGGCTTTAATTTGTAATAAGGCGATATCAGACTCGGGATCTGAGCCTATTAATTTAGCATCAATTTCGCGGCCATCATGTAAACCGATTTTAATTTCATCGGCGCCATTAATTACATGGTTATTAGTCACAATGTAACCTTCTTTGGCATCAATAATGACACCAGAACCTAGACCTCTAAATGGTCGTTCACGTACTTGTTCTTGAGGTGCGTTGGGGCCAAAGAAATATTTAAACACATCAGGAATTTGCTGTTTTGAAGTTTGAGTGCCACTAACCGCAACTGAAACCACAGCAGGGGTTGCTTGTTCTAACATTGGCGCTAGGCTTGGCAATGTTTGACCATCAACTGCATGAGGCATCGCTGCCTGTGATATAGCTGGCATTAACGATAAAGAGGCAGTTAATAACGCTGCAGAAAGTAAAGTTAATTTTGGCTTCATTGATTGTAACTCCTTGAAAATGAAATCTGTGTCATACACGAAAATGGCTTTTCGCTTATGCGTAATAAATGATTCCCGTTAACACGTATTGAATATATAACCTCGGAGTGGTGCAAAATCCAATAAGTTCAGGCTTTATTAACAAAGGTTAATTTTTTGTTGTTCTAAGCGTTACCTCAATTGACGCTGCATGCTATGATTGCTGAGAATTTTCAGCAGTATAGAGAGTCGTATTCGTGTCTCAGTTAAGCCCATGGCAGCATTATCAACAAGATTTAACCCGTGAAGGTTTTTCTCATGACTTAGCACAAGAGCAAGCTGTTAAGTCATTACAAAGAGTGTATGAAGAGCTTATAGCTGCTGATACTCAAACCTCTGGCATGACTAAATTATTGAGCGCTATTGGTATTAAAAAATCTGCACCTTCAGTGCAGGGGTTATACCTTTGGGGCGGTGTTGGCCGTGGTAAAACCTATCTTATGGATACCTTCTTTGATGCTTTACCGACAGATAAAAAACTGCGTGCTCATTTTCATCGGTTTATGCATCAGTTACATCATGATTTAGGTGAACTGGAAGGGGTGCAAGACCCGTTAATCAGCATTGCGAAGAAAATGGCTCAACAATATAAGATTATTTGTTTTGATGAGTTTTTTGTTTCTGACATTACTGATGCGATGTTATTGGGAACCTTGTTTCAATACTTGTTTAAAGAAGGCGTTGCTTTAGTGGCAACATCTAACATTATTCCTGATGATTTATACAAAAACGGCCTTCAACGTGCGCGCTTTTTACCTGCTATTGCATTAATTAATCAGCATTGTGAAATTTTAAACGTGGATTCAGGTATCGATTACCGTTTACGTACACTCGAGCAAGCTGAGATATACCATTTCCCATTAGATGAACAAGCTGATACAAACTTACTGACTTATTTTGGTCAGCTTGCCCCAGAATCTGAGGTGCTGACAGACGCTATCGAGATAGAAGGGCGTTTAATTGATATTCGTCAGCAATCTCAAGGCGTGCTATTAGCTAATTTTAGAGACTTGTGTGATGGACCAAGATCGCAACGTGATTATATGGAAGTGGCCAGACTCTATCACACGGTTTTATTAAGTGGTTTAGAGCAGATGGGCTCGTCCACAACAGGTGATGATATTGCCAGACGTTTTCTGGCGATGGTGGATGAGTTTTATGAGCGTAATGTTAAGCTGATTATCTCAGCAGAAGTGGCGCTGGAAGCTATTTATACAGACGGTTTATTGGCTTTTGAGTTCAGGCGTTGTCGTTCGCGTTTAATTGAAATGCAATCTCATGATTACCTGACTTTAGAGCATCTACCTTAATAGTGGCTCGTTTATATATTAAGCCGTCTATTGATATGTAATTTCGCTTAAAAAATCGCATATATAATGTACATCAATCAAGAAATCACCCATCGCGGTGATTTTTTTATAAAAGTTAAAAAATTAGGTGATTTTTAACTCAGGTTTGTCTATAATCCGCCACCTGCCCTCGTTACTCCACCGAATTTGGGTGGACGATTTAAACCAATTTCAGCTCGAAGGGGCTTTGAAATGGTCATTGTGTTGATTGCATGAGCAGTCAATATTGAGACAGAATTTTAAACATTGGGTTTTTGTAAAATGAAGACTACATTTACTGCTACACCAGAAACAGTCACTCGTGACTGGTTCGTCGTTGATGCTGAAGGTAAAACTTTAGGTCGTATCGCTACTGAAATTGCTACTCGTTTACGCGGTAAGCATAAGCCAGAGTATACTCCTCATGTTGATACTGGCGACTACATCATCGTTATTAACGCTGAAAAAGTTGCTGTGACTGGTAACAAAGCTAAAGGCAAAGTTTACTACTCACATTCAGGTTTCATCGGTGGTATTAAGCAGATTACTTTTGAAAAGCTGCAAGATCATAAGCCTGAAATGATTATCGAGAAAGCAGTTAAGGGTATGTTACCAAAAGGTCCATTGGGCCGTGCTATGTTCCGTAAGCTTAAAGTTTACGCTGGCACTGAACATAACCATGCTGCACAACAACCTCAAGTTCTTGATATCTAATACGGGAGTAAGCTAATGTCTGCAACTCAGTACTACGGCACTGGCCGTCGTAAAACATCAACTGCTCGCGTATTCGCTAAAGCAGGTAGTGGTCAAATCGTTGTTAACCAACGTCCACTAGATGTATATTTTGGTCGTGAAACTGCTCGTATGGTTGTTCGTCAACCTCTAGAGCTTGTTGAAATGACTGACAAACTTGACATCTATGTAACTGTTAAGGGCGGTGGTATCACTGGCCAAGCAGGTGCAATTCGTCACGGTATTACTCGTGCATTGCTTCAGTTAGACGAAGCTTTACGTCCTTCTTTACGCGGCGCTGGTTTCGTTACCCGTGATGCTCGTAAAGTTGAGCGTAAGAAAGTTGGTCTACGTAAAGCACGTCGTAAGCCACAATTCTCAAAACGTTAATTCGTTTTTGGAATTCAAAAAGCCCAGCTATATGCTGGGTTTTTTATTGCCTATTTTTTACTATTTAGCCTGACGATGCGAAATGATAAGTGTGTTACTGATTTTGTGTTTTAGTGGTCTTGATGTTATTGGCGCAACAAAAATGATGGAGTGAATAATGGATTATCAAATGCTAATGTTAGTAATTGGCACGGTTTTAGTTATAGAGGGCGTAGGGCCACTATTATTTCCTGAGCAGTGGAAAAAATATTTAGCCGAGATTTCACTGCAAAATAAGAATGTTCTCAGGAGGTTAGGTGGATCTTTAGTCTCTGCTGGCGTCGTACTATTAATAATTTTCGCATAAAATACTTGCAATATACCCCCAAAAATCTGTTAAAATTCGCCTTTATACCGCAACCTTGCAGCAGACGATGGGCAAAAACGTAGTAGTACTCGGCACTCAATGGGGTGACGAAGGAAAAGGTAAGATTGTCGACCTTCTAACAGAACAGGCAAAATATGTAGTTCGTTACCAAGGCGGCCACAATGCTGGTCATACTCTTGTTATCGACGGCGATAAAACAGTACTTCATTTGATTCCATCAGGGATCTTACGCGACAATGTGAAATGCATTATCGGTAATGGTGTAGTGCTCGCTCCCGATGCTTTGATGAAAGAGATCAACATGCTTAAAGAGCGTGGTGTTCCTGTCGAAGAGCGTCTTCTTATTTCAGAAGCATGTCCACTAATTCTACCTTTCCATTGTGCTCTTGATGTAGCTCGTGAAAAAGCGCGCGGCAATCAAGCTATCGGTACAACGGGTCGTGGTATTGGTCCAGCTTATGAAGATAAAATTTCTCGTCGTGGTCTTCGCGTCGGTGATTTGTTCAATGCTGAACTTTTCGCTGAGAAGCTAAAAGAAGTGATGAAATATCACAACTTTATGCTGACAGAATACTATGATTGTGAAGCAGTTGATTATCAAAAAACGCTTGAAGATGCATTAGCGATTGCTGATTATCTTAAGAGCATGTGTACTGACGTTACTGAATTACTTGATACTGCCCGTAAAGCGGGTGAGCCAATCTTGTTTGAAGGTGCTCAAGGGACATTACTTGATATCGACCATGGTACATACCCATATGTGACTTCATCAAATACTACAGCAGGTGGCGTAGCTACTGGTTCTGGTTTTGGTCCTCGTCACTTAGATTATGTTTTAGGTATCATGAAAGCTTACACCACTCGCGTAGGTGCTGGTCCATTCCCAACTGAACTTGAGAATGAGATTGGTGACTACTTAGGCCATAAAGGCCAAGAGTTTGGTGCTACCACTGGTCGTAAACGTCGTCCAGGTTGGTTGGATGCAGTGGCAATGCGCCGTGCAGTTCAAATCAACAGTGTAAGCGGCTTCTGCCTAACAAAGCTTGATGTTCTAGATGGCCTAGAAGAAGTTAAGATTTGTGTTGGTTACAAGTACCCTGATGGTACTGTAGAAACTGTTACTCCACTAGCAGCCGAAGGTTACGAGCAGGTGACACCTGTTTTTGAAACTATGCCTGGCTGGAGTGAAACAACTTTCGGTGCGACGTCAATTGAGCAACTGCCACAAGCAGCACTTAATTACATCAAGCGCATTGAAGAGTTGCTAGAAGCACCTGTTGATGTTATTTCAACGGGTCCTGATAGAAATGAAACAATCGTATTAGTTAATCCATTTAACTAACACATTGAAGGCCGCTAACTTAGCGGCCTTTTTATTGTGTTGTTAACCTGATTAGCCTAACTGAAATTTATAATCGAAATATCGCTGTCATCCTCCAGTTATCTTCGTTACTTTTCCAATCTAATATTGATTTTCTTTATCATTTTTATCCGCTAATAACCTTAGTTTGTGCAGTTAATACTCAAGAATTGAGCTATAATGCCGATGCATAGAGTAACTATAGTGTCATTGAGAATTGTTATGCTGCGATTAAGTTTGGTCATCTTCTGTTTTATTCCTTATCTTGCTGTTGCTGAACTTGCTTCAGTGGATATCTATAGTGATGAACAGTTATTGACATTAATTCGTACTGATCGATATTTAGAGCAAGTGCAAACCGATGATTGTCAGTTAGTGCAAGATATTGAAGCAAGAGCTGAAATTTTAAAGCAGCCCATGTATCAGTTTTTATGGGGCGAAATGCTTAACCATGGTGTGTGCGTACCTAAGCATGCCTCTCGTGGTATGAAACAATTACAAATTGCTGCAGAGCAAGGTAGCGCAGAGGCGATGCTAAAACTGGCCGAATATTACTATCACGGCAAAATGGTAGTTAAAGATAAGAATCGTGCTGTGCAGTATGTGATGCCTGCAGCTGCCAATGGTGATGTTCCAGCACGACTTATGTTAGTTCGCTTATTTAGCGAAGGTTATGGTAGCCCTGTAGACTATAAGTTAGGTTACCATTGGTTATATAACAGCGTATTTAATGATGAAGCAACGCAAAAACAAGCGACTTCATTATTGCAGAATTTAGCCGCTAAGATGCCCGCCAGTATAGTAGAGCGAGCTCAGCAGCCACAGCTGCATTAAACGCGAATACTCCAAAGGTGGAGTAAATTATTTGGAAATTGAATGATCAACGATCCTCATTTTGAGAGAGAGCAAGACAAGTACGAAAACCCAATCCCTAGCCGTGAATACATCTTAGAGTATTTACGCGCACAGAAATCCCCAGTGACCCGTGAACACATTGCTAAAGCACTTAACATGGTCGATGAAGATCATCTTGAAGCGTTAAGAAGACGTTTACGTGCAATGGAGCGAGACGGACAACTGGTTTATACCCGTGGGCATAGCTACGGATTACCTGAAAGAATGGATTTAATTTCGGGCACCATTATTGGTCACCGTGATGGCTTTGGATTTTTTAAATCTGATGAAGGTGGTGACGATTTATTTATCAATAATCGTGACATGCAAATGTATTTCCACGGTGACAAAGTACTGGCACAAAAAGCAGGTTCAGACAGACGTGGTCGTCGTGAAGCACGCATCGTCAGATTAGTACAAGAACGTACTGCGCCCTTAGTTGGTCGCTATCACGTTGATGCAGGTATGGCATTTGTCATTGCCGATGATAGACGTATTACTCAAGAAATATTAATAGCAAAAGAAGATGCCAACGGCGCTCGTGCGGGTGACGTTGTCGTGGTTGAGCTCACTCGTCGACCTGGCCGCTTTGTAAAAGCAGCTGCGAAAGTGACGGAAGTTTTGGGTAAGACCATGGCGCCGGGTATGGAAATTGAAATTGCACTGCGCAATTACGATTTACCGCATAAATGGTCGTCAGTTATTGAGAAAAAACTCAAACGTATTCCTGATGAAGTCCCAGAGTCTGATAAAAAAGGCCGTGTTGATTTACGACATTTACCGTTAGTGACTATTGATGGTGAAGATGCTCGAGATTTTGATGATGCAGTGTATGCAGAAACAAAACCAAGTGGTGGCTGGCGTTTATGGGTAGCGATTGCGGATGTGAGCCACTATGTGCGCACTGATTCAGCATTAGATGAAGAAGCGAGAGCGCGTGGTAACTCTGTGTATTTCCCATCGCAAGTTATTCCAATGTTGCCTGAGAAAATTTCGAACGGTTTATGTTCGCTAAACCCGCATGTCGACCGTTTATGTATGGTTGCGGAAATGACGATTTCTGCTGCTGGTAAACTATCGGGTTACAAGTTTTATCCTGCGGTCATGCATTCTCATGCTCGGTTCACTTATACCCAAGTTGCAGCCATGCTTGAAGGCGGTGAGATTGCGCCTGAGCACGAAAGCTTATTCCCACATCTTCAATGTTTACAATCACTGTATTTAACATTGAATGAACGTCGAGTTGAGCGTGGTGCGATAGCATTCGAAACTGTTGAGACACAGTTTATCTTTAATGAGCAACGTAAAATCGAAGCTATTGTGCCGAGAAGTCGAAACCAAGCGCACAAGATTATTGAAGAGTGCATGATCCTTGCTAACGTAGCTTCTGCTAAATTTGTTAAAAAGCATAAAGGTGAAGTGTTATATCGAGTTCATGAAGCGCCATCAGAGACTAAACTAGCTAATTTCAAAGAGTTTTTAGCCGAACGTGGCCTGTCGATGAATGGTGGTGATGAGCCTACACCATCAGATTATCAAGATGTGATGCTGAAAATTGCTGATAGGCCAGATGCAGAGTTAATTCAAATTATGTTGCTGCGCTCTATGCGCCAAGCAGTATATAGCCCTGATGACGATGGTCACTTTGGTCTAGCATTAACCGAGTATTCGCATTTTACATCGCCTATTCGTCGATATCCTGATTTAGTCTTGCACCGCGTGATACGCTATTTATTAGCTGCCCAAGAGGGCAATGTTAAGGACAAATGGACCCCTGAAGGTGGCTATCATTACGATCTTGATGAGCTAGATAAGTTAGGTGAAGAGTGTTCAACCACTGAACGCCGTGCAGATGAAGCGACACGTGATGTCAGCGATTGGCTTAAGTGCGAATACATGCAAGATCATGTGGGTGATGACTTTGAGGCCGTTATTGCCTCTGTTACGAGTTTCGGCTTATTTGTCCGATTAAAGGATCTTTATATTGATGGCTTAGTTCATATTTCAAGTTTAGTGAGTGATTACTATCAGTTTGATCCTATGCGTCAGCGTTTGATTGGTGAAAACACCAAGAATGTATATCAAGTCGGTGATGAAGTGAGTGTTAAAGTTGCTGCGGTTAATCTAGATGACCGACAAATTGATTTAATTATGCTTGGCGATCATGGAAAGAGTCGTAAAAAAGCTAACCGCAAGCCATTAACTGCTCGTGAGCGTGCAAACCTTGAAGGGGCTAAAGTCGGAGCGGGTAAATCGAGTCGTGACAGCGAAGCAACGACCGAAAAAGGCAAAAAGAAGCGTGGTTCGAGTAGTAAAAAAACGCGAACAAGTACCGCAGCTAAGCGAAAAAGTACAAGTAAGTCCGCTAAAAAAACAGCAAAAGGCACCTCAGCCACCGCTGCAAAGAAACCATCAAAAGCAAAGCGTAAGAGAAAATAAGTAAATGAAAAAACAAGATATCATTTTTGGCATCCATGCAGTTGAAGCTTTGCTACGCAACGCACCTGAGCGCATTATTGAGCTATGGGCTTTACAAGGCCGTGAAGATGAACGTGTATTGCCGTTAATTAATTCGGCGACACAGTTTGGTGTGTCGGTGCAACGTTCAAGTCGCAAAGTACTTGATGACAAATCTGCCAGTAGTCAACATCAAGGAATTGTTGCACGGGTTAAGCCTGCAAAAATCTTAACTGAAAATGATTTAGACGTATTACTTGAAAAAACTGATCAAGCCTTTTTATTAATATTAGATGGCGTAACGGACCCACATAATTTAGGTGCTTGTCTTCGTAACGCGGATGCCGCAGGCGTACAGGGCATTATTGTGCCGAAAGATAATTCAGTTGGGTTAACTGCAACCGTAAGTAAGGTTGCTTGTGGTGCTGCTGAAACCATCCCGTTATTTCAAGTGACTAACCTTGCTCGTACCATGCGTCATATTCAGCAAAAAGGTGTTTGGATTATTGGTGCGGCAGGTGAAGCGGATTGCGAACTGTATCAAGCAGACTTAAAAGGGTCATTAGCGATTGCAATGGGCGCAGAAGATAAAGGACTACGTCGTTTAACTCGTGAAAGTTGTGATTCGATAGTCTCGATTCCAATGGCTGGAAGTGTTTCAAGCTTGAATGTATCAGTAGCAACCGGTATTTGTTTATTTGAAGCAGTGCGTCAACGCAAAGCATAAAATGAACTGAAAATGCGACACGACGAAAACGGGCTTAATGCCCGTTTTTTTATGCGATAAAAATCGTAAATGGATTTACTGAAAAGTATAGAGAAGATTGAACGTGGTAATCGTATCGGTTTTGACACTGTCTTCTGGAACAACTGCAGTGTATCTGACGTTCACACCAATTTTGAATGCCCAATCCTGCAAGAAAGTATTTTTGTAGCTCAAGTCTAGCGTCAGGGTATTGTTATCTTCACCGACTTCAGAGGTTAAGTCTGCATTTAAGCTGGTGTACTCTTGCAGCTTCACTGAATACTTGGCTGCGGTACGTAAAATAATATCTTGGTTAGCATCAGGGTTTAAGTCTGAATCTGTGGCTTTAGGTAAATCATAACGAAAACCTGGACCCACCTCTAAACTGAGCTTTGTTTGATAGTTGGAGATAATATCAAAACCGTAACCAGATGAAATGGTCATTAGTTTGGTATAGCTACCAAAATCGTCCCAGGTGAATTCACCTCGTCCAAAAATATAACCACTGTCTAATTTATAACTTGATTGGGCATAAACGTCGTACTTTTCAGCTGTCGTCGACTCATCATCAGCTGCGTAATAGACTTTGAAAGTAAACTCTTGCCTAGCTTTTTCTGTGTCGTAATTTAAGTAAGTACGGCCATTAAAATTCTGCGATTTATTGTTACCGGTATTTAATTGCATTCCAGCTTCAATTTCAGCATTAAAGTCGCTTGGTGGCTCTTTGTAATCTGGCGGTACTAATGCCCAGACTGGCGTTGAGGCGAGCAGGGTGGAAGTTAACATGACGACTTTTTTCATTACGCTTTTCTATGAATTATGATTGTGAACGCCTGAAATACGGATGAAGCGACATAATACCTGTAATCGAGTTAGCTGCAAAGCGCTCAGACATGCCAATTTCCCTTAAGGTTTTATAATATGGGGCAGAGCTTAGTTATCAATCTGATTGCAAAGTAAAAAAACGAGGTGTTTACAAGGAAGGGAAGATAACTATTGAGCATTGATAACAGCAGGGTTTCCCCTAAACGAAGTGAATCACAAATCTAGCTTGAACCACTAGAAATATTACTTGAGTTTGCTGTTGTGTTTCTGTACTATGTCGCGCTCAAATCAGTCATTTAATTTCGTTCCTTGCCTCCAACTTGGTGTGACTGAGCCACACGTGAGGCTAATTAACCGTAAGGAGCAATAAATGCGTCATTATGAAATCGTATTTATGGTTCACCCAGATCAAAGTGAACAAGTCCCAGGTATGATCGAGCGTTACAGCAGTGTAATCACTGATGCTAACGGTACTATCAGCCGTCTAGAAGATTGGGGTCGTCGTCAATTGGCTTACCCAATTCAAGACCTACATAAAGCTCACTATGTTCTTATGAACGTAGAAGCAACTGCAGAGTCTATCGAAGAGTTAGAAACAGCTTTCCGTTTCAATGACGCTGTTCTGCGTAACATGGTAATGCGCACTAAAACTGCTGTTACTGAAGCTTCTCCAATGGCTAAAGCAAAAGATGAGCGTGATTCACGTCGTGCTCCTACTGCTGCACCAGCTGCTGAAAAAGAAGTAGAAGCAAGCGCTGAAGAATCTGCTGAATAATTAGTCTGTGATTAATCACTTAGTATTGGCCGGAACGATAACTCGTTCTAAGCGTTTTGAAAGTCCAAGCGGGATACCTCATAAGGTCATCACGTTAGAGCACAAAACACAGCGGTATGAAGACCAAATGTTACGTAACGTTTATTGTCTCATCCAAGTCATATTAAGTGGCCAACGCTTTAATAGCGTTACAGAAGAATTAAAAGCAGGCGTGCAGGTCCAAGTTGAAGGGTTTATCTCTATGCAGCAAGGACGAAATGGCCAAAATAAATTGGTTATGCATGCCGAAAATGTCGAATTGAAAACTTAGGAGACTGTCAACATGGCACGTTATTTCCGTCGTCGCAAGTTCTGTCGTTTCACCTCTGAAGGTGTTGCAGAAATTGATTACAAAGATATCGTTACTTTAAAAAACTACGTAACAGAAAGCGGTAAGATTGTTCCTAGCCGTATCACTGGTACTAGTGCTAAATATCAACGCCAACTAGCTCGCGCGATTAAGCGTGCTCGTTATCTTTCTCTACTGCCATACACTGATTTACATCAGTAATCGCAGTATTAAATCAGAGGAATTAGATAATGAACGTTATTCTGCTTGATAAAATCGCTAACCTTGGAAACCTAGGTGACCAAGTTTCAGTTAAAGCTGGTTACGCACGTAACTTCCTTTTGCCACAAGGCAAAGCTGTGATCGCAAACGACGAAAACGTTAAAGTTTTCGAAGCACGTCGCGCTGAATTAGAAGCTAAATTAGCTGCTGAATTAGGTGTTTGTGCTGCGCGCGCTGAAAAGCTTGCTGCATTAGAAGCTGTTGTTATCGCTTCTAAAGCTGGTGACGAAGGTAAACTATTCGGTTCAGTTGGTACTCGTGACATCGCTGATGCAGTAACTGCTGCTGGTGTTGAGCTTGCTAAAGCTGAAGTACGTCTACCTTTAGGTGCTTTACGCACTTTAGGTGACTTCGAAGTTGAAGTTCAACTTCACACTGAAGTTAAAGCTGTTGTTAAAGTTTCTGTTGTTTCAGAAGACTAATAACAATTTGCTTTAAAGAAAACACCGCCAATTGGCGGTGTTTTTTTATGTCAAAAAAGGCATAAAAAAGCACGAGGGGGAGTTCCTCGTGCAGTTTAATAAGAAAGTGTATTTTTAAAGGTTAGAACTTCACACTTGCACTGAACTCAACATAACGTGGTGTTTGATAACCAGTAATTGTGCCAAAATCAGTATCTATGGTACCTGGACTATTTAGCTCATAGGTTTCCACTTGACGAGTTGTTGCCGACGAGTCGAATACGTTATAAATATTCGCTTTTAGCAAAACGTCTAACTCAGACACTTGAATCATATATGACGCCGATAAGTCTAAACGGTAAACCCAGTCGGTACGACCATCGCTTCCTCTAGGATTAAAGTCATACGAAGTACCATCAGAGTTTAACGTGTAGTAAGTATCACCATATGTTGGTTGTCCGTTTGGATGCCCAACACCAAACTTATTCAATGGACGACCAGACTCAACAGTAAAGTTTGCGCCCACGGTAAAGTCGTCGGTAATGGCATATGCACCATATATTTTAAACATATGACGACGGTCATTAGGCAAGTAACCATCAGCCCCATCCATTAGCTCAGGAAAGTCGAAGTCTTGTGTTAAACCCGCATCATCCTGCGCATTATCTGATTTAACTAAGCCTTCAGTATTGCCATAACTTTGCGACCAAGTATAAGTCGCACTCATACTCCAATCGTCAGTCCATGCACGATTTAAGGTCAAGTCGACAGCGTTGTAAGTTCTTTCTGCCTCAGGATAGCCTAGCTCGGAACCAGGTATTGTGACCGTTTTGTCTAGGGTGTGCTCAGCATCACAATCAGAATCAACTGCAACAGTCATATCTTCGCCAGGGTTGCCTAATACATATCCGCCCCCACCTGGGTGTGAACAACCGTATTTAGCTTCTGTCCAATGACTGATAGTCATATCATCGATAGCACCATTTAGCTTACGTTGCGTCCCTTTTATGCCCCATGACCAGTCTTCGTTTAGCATGGCTTGATAGCCAATAATAATTTCATCTTGATACATAGGGTCTAGATCTTGATCAACAATACCCGCTGTGTCAGGAACGGTGCCGTCAGCTAAGTACTCGTCATCACCGATTTGAGCTCCTAAATTCGGAGTAGGGACTTGAATACCATTTATTTCTTGGTCAGTGGTGCCTTCTAGCACGTAATATTTACGAACATCATATTCGTTACCCGCTAAACGAACGTTAGTATTACTGGCTACGGGTAAGAAGTAGCGACCGACGTTAGCAAATAATTTTGATTCACCATCACCGTTGATATCCCAAGAAGCGCCTAAGCGTGGCGCAAACATGTCATCAATTTTCACAAAACTCTCATCTTCAGAGTTTTTATTGTTGAATGAATCCCAGCGAAGACCGAGTGAGAGGGTAATATCATCGGTAACTGTCCAAGTATCTTCAATATATAGTGCTGATGAATTTACTTCGAAGTCACCACCGACAGTTCGCTCCCTTGAACGAGCATATTCGGTTACGCCATCAGGTACTATGCCGCCGTTTGGAAGTTCTGTTCCTGGTGCCGTGTCGTAATAGAACCAATACACTCCATCTGGTCCTGAGTAGTATTGATTACTGCTTGAGGTATTGATTTCTTGATCGTAACCGAAGTTAATGACGTGATTGTCCGAAACAAACCATTCAAAATCTGCACGGAACTCTTCACGCTTGTCACTGCCTTCTTCTTGGAAATAGTCGGCGGCAGAAGCACAGCCACGTGATACTTTAGGGGCAGATGCCCTGCGGTCATAAATAAGGTTACAGTCTTCGGCGATGTTGCTTGAAGATGTTAGGTTATATTCATTGACACCATAAAGTAATCTCGCACTAAACGAGTCGGTTAATTGCCCTGTATAAGCAAATACATAGTTATCACCACCAGATTTGTCGATGCTAACAGACGTTTGATCGCCGACTTTTTTGTTTTCGTAGTCATATAAATGGTTACTTGATTCATCGTCAGACTCATCCGAGAAACCTGTAAATTCAAGCGTGTGGTTTTCGGCAATATTCCAATCAAGTTTTAGCCCCCAGAATGGGTTATCTGATTTAACTGAAGAAAAGGTTGTTCCTCTGTCAGCTACATATTCTTCTTTCTCTGAACGAGGTTGGTACATCGCATAGAAAAACAGCTTATCTTGAATAATTGGACCCGATGCATATACATTACCTTCAACATTGTCATAGTAGTCTTCAGCATTATAGTTGTAGATGTCACCGTTCATGTCGTAACTGTTCGGAGAGTCAGATCTAAGTGCGTCAGGGCGGTATCGAATATTGCCGCCAAACTCCCAGTTATTTGAACCGCGCTTTGTTACTGCGTTAACAACACCACCGGTTGAGCGACCGAACTCTGCTCCATAACCACCAGTCTTGACTTCAAATTGCTCGTAAAAATCAAACGGTACATTTGAGAAGCCGAGTCCATTACGGAAGTTTGTGACATTTAAACCATTAATAAAAAATGCATTTTCAGCTACAGATGCGCCACCGAAAGAAGCAAAGTTACCAAATCGGCCGTCACCCCGTGTTGTACCAGGTGCAAGAAGCGCGACACTGGTAATATCTTTAGGTAATGGTAGGCGTTCAATTTCAACTTGTCCGATAACCATAGTCGCTTCGGACGACGTTGTATCTATTGATGCGATACGGCTTGAGCCTGTTACTTTTAGGCGCTCCATTCCTTCAGGATCAAGGGAAGCTTCAACATTGGAGTTACTACCGATTGCTACATTGACATTCTCAATCACTTCATCTGCATAACCATCAGCAGAAATTGTGATCGTGTATGCACCAATTGGGAGACGTGGGATCCGATATTTACCATTTGAATCAGACTGGATGGTTCTTGTTAAGCCTGTATCTTGGTTTTTAATTATGATACTAGCGCCAGATACCGCTTGACTGGTTTCTGATGTAACAGAACCTTGAATAGAACCATCGGTATTACTTGCTGCTAGAACTGGCGTACTGATTGTAAATAAGGTGGAAATAGACATTGCGATAAGCGAGCGCTTAAATGTCTTGTTTTTCATTGTCATCCTGACTTTTCCTTATAATGATTAAATTACTTTTAATCCTTGGTTAAAAAGCCACCGAATAGGTGGTCTTTTATTTTTTATATTAAATGTTACAAGAAGTAAACAAATTGTTATAAGGATGTTCTGGAGTTGGCTTGTATAAATAAATTAATGGTTTATCTTCAAAAACGTTTTTTTGTAGCGCCAGCTTGGGTTTGAGGCATAAAAAATGGCGCAGTAAATGCACCATTTTTTAATTTGTTGATTTTATTAATTTCTTACGAGTTCTAGTTCATTTATTAAGTTTTGCGCATTATCCACTTTATCCATCATCCAGAGGATGTAGCGGAAATCAACATGCACAGCACGGGTAATGGTTGGATTGAAGAACCAATCTTTGGTGATTGCTTCGTAGGTTGAATCAAAGTTAAGACCAACCAGTTCGCCTTTACCGTTAAATACTGGTGAGCCTGAATTACCGCCAGTAGTATCAACACTTGATAAGAAGTTAACAGGCACTGAGTTAAATTCTTCCGGCTTATCTAAACAAGAGAACAAGCTGCATATCCAAGAGCGAGGGTCTTGATAAACTGAAGCCACAGTGTGTTTACCGTAATCATTTGTTGCAATGGCATCCAATAATTTTTTCGGTGCATTAAATGGCTCTTCACCCGTATGCTTACCTACAATCCCTTCAAGGCGTGTGAATGGTTGTTTGTAAAGTGCATCACGAGATTGATAACCATCGACCATACCGTAGGTGATACGCAATGTTCTGTTCGCATCTGGGTATACTGGCCAGTCATTTGCCTTGTAATAAGCAATCACAGCTTTCATATACTCAGGACGAGCGGTAGACAGTTTTCCTTTTAATGTCTTTTCGGCTTTTTCCTGCGCCATATTGGTGTCATGAAGGGCGACGGCTAAGCGGATAAATGGGTCGGCACTGGTTTCAAATGCTTCGGCATCCTTTTCCATCCACGCTAAGCGCTTTTCTTTATCGGTGAGACCAGTTAAAGCGTAATAACCATCAAGTTTATCTGATAACTCCTGTGCATCAGAGATTTGGTTTAATGCATTATCCAAAATTTCGACGCGTTGGTTTTGCCCCATATATGCATTTAAATCTTGGAGCCAAAGTGTTTTATCAACCGACACATCAAAGCTGCGCTCAAGACGCTTTAAGTTCGCAGCAAACATTTTCATGTCACGTTCTTGGAAACCTTGTTCACGTTCGGCATCAGGAAGCTGCTTTTCTTTAGCGAGTCGGTATAACTTCTTAGCGGCAGACAATAACGCACTAGATTGTGCATTATTAAAATAATAATCAGTTTGAACTTGCGTTTGCTGCTCGGCTAATAAAGATTCTAATTCAGTGATGAGATTTTGATTAGCTTGAGTATCCTTTTTTAGCCAAGCTAAAAAGTCATCTTCACGAGTTTGTTTAATACCAACAATATCGGTTGCTTTAAAGCCATCAAGTAAACCGTTAAGCTTTTTCATTCGGTTTGCCATTGATGCTAAATTGCCCGCATATTTGATGGCGATAGCGTTATCTGTCGCAGCCATGCTGTTAATGGTATCAATCTGTAACTGATAACGTTTTGCATAGGTTGGGTACATCCAATCACTAGCAAATTCAAGCTCACTTGTTAGGCGATAACGACTTGTTGCACCAGGGTAACCTGCTGCAAACACACCATCACCTGCTTTTACGCCGTCAGCATTAATCTTAAGGTAGCTTTTTGGCTCAAAAGGAACATTGTCTTCTGAATATACGGCTGGTTTTCCATCTTTACCGACGTAAGCACGCAAAAAGGTAAAATCGCCAGAATGGCGTGGGTATTCGTAGTTATCAATATCGCCACCAAATGCCCCAACACTTTCTGGTGGTGCATACACAAGGCGCACATCGCGGATGATAAGTTGTTTAATCAAATAGTATTCTAAACCATTGTGGAAACTACTTACCGAACAGCGATAGTTTTCATCGGTTTCACACTCTTTAATTAATGCTTTACGGTTTGACTGAATATCTTGATAGCGAGTTAATGGATCTGCACTTAAATTGGCATTTACGCTTTTAGTTACATCCGTAACGGCTTCGGTAATGTATAATCGCTCGTTGGGGCCAGCTGAAGGTTCTTCTGCTTTAGTGTTAGCAAGAAAACCTTCTTCAAGGTAGTTGTGCTCAGTTTTACTGTTATATTGTATTGCTCTATAAGCACAATGATGATTGGTAACAACTAGCCCTTGGGGAGAGACGAAACTGGCGGTACAATAGCCTAGACCGACGACAGCATTCATTGGATATTGTGTTAAGTCTGCAAGCTGTTTTGCAGGAATTTCGATGCCGCGTTGTGCTAATTTATCTGCAATAGAAGGCATTTGATAGGGTTGCCATTGGCCTTCATCGGCTTGAGCTAACCCAGAAGACAGCACAAGGGCTGCAACGAGTGCAATACGCATGTTCTTTCCTTATATTATTATTGTTTATCCGCATTAGCGGTTGATGTCTCATGTATTGATATATGCGACATGTTTGCATGACCTCGGTGTTATACCATATTTTACAAACAGGTTGGGAATTGGGAGTTTTAATGTCACAAAAAGGTGTTTTTAAGGCAAAAGAAAGGTTAAAAGACGCTCAAGTCGATGCGCTTAAATTGCCGCCGCATTCCATTGAAGCTGAGCAATCAGTTTTAGGTGGCTTAATGCTGGATGCCGATGCTTGGGATCGTGTTGCTGAAGCGATTGTGGCTGAAGATTTTTACTCCCGCTCTCACCGCATGATTTATGCGGCAATGAGCCGTTTGGTTGAAACCGGCCAACCGATCGATTTAATTACTGTATCTGAGCGATTAGAAGTTGAAGATCAACTTGAAGATGCTGGTGGTTTTGCTTACTTAGGTGAAATTGCCAAAAACACGCCAAGTGCAGGTAATATTTTATCTTACGCTGATATCGTTCGTGAACGTGCTGTTGTCAGGGACATGATTGGCGTTGCACACGAAATTGCTGATGCAGGCTATAACCCCGAAGGCCGCAATTCAAGTGACTTATTGGATTTAGCAGAAACCAAAGTATTTAAAATTGCTGAGTCTCGCGCTAATGCTAATGAAGGCCCTGAAGGAATTAAATCAATCCTTGAGAAAACCGTTGATAAAATTGAGCAGTTATATAACAACCCTCAAAACGGTGTGACAGGAGTTTCGAGTGGCTTTAGTGACCTAGATAAAATGACAGCGGGTTTCCAATCTGGCGATTTGGTGATTGTCGCTGCGCGTCCATCGATGGGTAAAACGACCTTTGCGATGAACTTGTGTGAACAAGCGGCGATGAACGAAGATAAACCTGTACTGATTTTCAGCTTAGAAATGCCGTCAGAACAAATCATGATGCGTATGTTGGCGTCATTAGGTCGAGTCGACCAAACGAAAATCCGTACCGGACAATTGGATGATGAAGATTGGGCACGTGTATCATCGACCATGGGCATAATGCTTGAGCAAGGTAAAATGTATATTGATGATGGCTCTGGTCTCACTCCTACAGAGGTTCGCAGTCGTGCACGCCGAATAGCTCGCGAGTATGGTGGTTTATCTATGATCATGATCGATTACTTGCAGTTAATGCAGGTGCCGTCATTAAAAGATAACCGTACCTTAGAGATTGCCGAAATTTCCCGGTCGCTGAAATCGTTAGCCAAAGAATTAGAGATCCCTGTGATTGCATTATCGCAGCTTAACCGCTCGTTGGAGCAACGTGCCGATAAGCGACCTGTTAACTCAGATTTACGTGAATCAGGATCGATTGAGCAAGATGCGGATTTGATCATGTTTATTTATCGTGATGAAGTGTATAACGATGATTCTGAACAAAAAGGTGTCGCAGAAATTATTATCGGTAAACAGCGTAACGGCCCAATTGGTCGTGTGCCTTTGACCTTCCAAGGCCAGTTTTCACGCTTTGATAATTATTCTGGCACTCAGATATTTGATGAAGATTAAAGCTGCCTAAGTCAGCTTAATGACCGCCAAATAACCTGTAATATTCAAGCCTCTGTTATAATTAACAGAGGCTAATTTTTTGAATGCTGTTAGGTAATGAGTAACATATAACTACAGCAAAATAAGGCTAAGTATTTGAAACCTTTTCCACGCGCAGAAATCAGTCGTCAAGCGCTACAGAATAACCTCACTCGGCTGCGAGAAATTGCGCCGAATAGTAAGGTCATGGCTGTTGTTAAAGCCAATGGTTATGGACATGGTTTATTAAATGTCGCCCAATGTGTTGATAATGCTGATGGGTTTGGCTTAGCAAGGCTGGAAGAGGCGCTACAACTTCGCGCTGGCGGCGTGAGTGCGAAATTATTACTGTTAGAGGGGTGTTTTCGCCAATCAGATCTTCCTTTGCTGGTAGAGCATCAAATTGATACGGTTGTGCATCACGAGTCTCAGTTAGAAATGTTAGAACAGTCGTCCTTATCTAAGCCGATTACTGTGTGGATGAAAGTGGACACAGGTATGCACCGTTTAGGCTTTGATTTAGAGCAATTTAACGAGATATATCAACGTCTGCTTACTTGTCCTAATGTGGCTAAGCCAATTCACTTAATGACACATTTTGCCTGCGCTGATGAACCCGATAATGCATTAACACAACGTCAAATTGATGCGTTTGAGCAGCTGATTAAAGGCTTACCTGGTGATGTAACTTTGGCGAATTCTGCTGCTACATTGTTCTGGCCGCACAGCCAGTGCGACTGGATTAGACCTGGCATTGCATTATATGGTGTTTCACCTGTTTTCGGTGACAAAGGCACCCATCATGGACTTACACCTGCCATGGAATTAGTGTCTAACCTGATTGCTGTCAGGGAACATAAAGCCGGAGAAAGTGTTGGTTATGGCGCCCATTGGACCGCTGATAATGATACTCGGCTTGGCGTTGTTGCCATTGGTTATGGTGATGGATATCCACGCAATGCTCCAGAAGGCACCCCAGTTTGGTTAAATGGTCGTAGAGTACCGATCGTTGGTCGTGTATCTATGGATATGCTGACAGTGGATTTAGGTAAAGATGCTACAGATAAGGTTGGCGATCTTGTTCAGTTATGGGGCAAGGCGCTTGCCGTTGAAGAAGTTGCGGAGCACATAGGCACCATTGCTTATGAGCTTGTGACTAAACTGACTCCCAGGGTTGTAGTAGATTTACAGCAATAACATTTGTCAGTAATTTTCGTTGTGAAACTAGATGTTGCAGGTTAATTAAGTCAATAGTTAGCCTGTATTAGAAGGAAAACTAGGTGCAGTTGTATAAATCTGTAGTATTGATTTATTGCCTTTTATTAAGCGTAAATAGTGTGGCTCAAGCAAGCTCTGTGATCTCACAGAGTAGCGATATTGAAACACCCAATATACAAACATTGGCGTCAGAAGGGGCCACTGTATCTGTAGAGTTGCCTCATGATGAAGCGGCTAGAGATACTGAAGACGCGAATCAAACGGCTCAAAAACAGTCTGAACCACAATCAAATCATCAATATGATCCTGAGTTTGTCGCTGTTCCTATTGTTTTTTCAACAGAAACCCTTAGCACTACATTTGGCGCTGCAGGATTAGTAAAGCATGCTGGCCAAGCGCAAGCAGTCGCTTTAGGCATTGGCCTATACTCTGCAAATGACAGCTGGTTAACTTATGCTGGATTTTATAATTATCAATTACCTAAACTTGATCAATGGCTGTTTAGTGCTGAGGTATTTCGTGGTCACTATGAACAAGGAATTTACTACTTACCACAAGCACCACAGGCTAATGATAGTGAGCGAATAATCAGTGTTGGTGATGAAGGTTTTTCAAAACTACATATTAAATATGTCCTGCCTATTGCTGGTGGCAAAAATGGCGCAGCAGCCTCGTTAGCGAGAAAGAAAAATGCAGTGAGCTGGAATCCATTAGAATCTGGTGTCACAAGCATTAGTTTAACTCCCTTTAACAAATATCGTGAGTTAGAGGCCTTGGATTACTTACCTGATGAAGCCAGAGGCTTTGAGTTGTCGCTTAACTGGGATAACCGTGATTCAGCTAATAATAGTAGCCAAGGTGGTGAGAGTAATTTAACCATTACCCGTGGTAGCGATATAAATGATGACCCAAATTGGTTGATGTGGGAATTTGAGCAAAGTGCATTTTTGTCACTTGGGAGCAATGCTTGGTTTGAAGATCACGTATTAGCTACCAATGTTTATATTGCCGATACGCCAACTTGGAATGATATTGACAATAGTACACAAGAATTTAAGCGTCCGCCGAGTTTTGCTGGCGTCTCCTTGGGTGGTTTTGATCGACTTAGAGGCTACGACTCAAAGCAATTTACTGGCCGTAGTGCAGTTAATTATGCTTTAGAATATCGCATCACTCCTCGCTGGCAGCCCCTGCAGAATCTACCTGTGTTTAATTTGTATAACGTACCTTGGTGGCAATGGGCGTTATTGTTAGAAGCGGGTAATGTCAGTGACGAGTTCAGCTTCGATTCTCTCCATGAAGAGATGAAAACGGCTTATGGTGCGAGTATTCGATTTGAAGTTGAAAGTATCGTTATTCGTACCGACTTTGTCACTGGTGGCGATGAAAGCCAGTTTTGGGTCATGGTTAATCAGCCCTTTTAATTCAACTACTAATTTTATTACTGAAACGATCTTGCTTTAGCTTCTGTCATTAACGCTTTGATTAGTTATGATTTAAGTTACAGATATTGCGGGAAAGGTATACGATTTACACTCAATTAGTTTCTAATTTAAATGCTTATTGAGTTCTTTATTTAAGGACTCAATAAGCATTGTTTATAATACCTGTGTCAGGATAAAAATAAGAAAAAGGCGGGAATGAACACGCCTAAACTCATCAATAAAATGGATTTTGGCTTGGCTGGACCGTGCTTCCCTTTGACCATAAACAAGGCTGACAGTGCCAAAAATATCAACATGCCAGCAAACAAGTCAGAGAAATACACCCATGCATTGCGTGTTTCATTCAAGTGCAACTTGTTCAATGCCTGAAGGATCACTCTAGGCTCAATATCTTGATAGCTCACCTGATGATGTCGCCTATCCCAAAACAGTGTATCGCCATCATCGAGAAAAACTTCAAACTGATTTTTATTCTGCCAAAAGCTGGACTTTACCGTTTGTGTTAATCCAAAACTGTTCTGCATTCGTTGAATAATTTGTTGATCGTCAAGTGCTAACCAGTCACTGTCATCAACCTGCTTAGTCTGCTTCTCTACAGCATAATTAGGGTTCCAATCGGCAATATGATTAACCGCAATACCTGATACCGCAAAGATGATAGAAAAACCGATGCAAAAATACCCTATATCACGATGTAAGTTTCGATTAAGACGATACCAATTAATACCTTTAAACCATTTAATCAAGGATACTGACTCCTGTCGGTACCAGTTGATACATAGTCATTGGCTCGGTCACTGATGCAGGATCGAATGCTTCGCCAGCTTCTTTAGCATAATGCGCTTTAATCTCACGAGTTTGCTCAAGATCGTATCGAAGCGCCTGTAGTTTTCCAGTCGCTAACGCTTTTTTACCACGAGCAGTTAATGGAAATACCATTTCGCCGTCTTTTACTTTTATTCGCAATGTTTGAAATCGCTTGTCAGAGGCAATGGTCATCCAACAACCACGGTGCTCACATACTCCGACAATGGTTCCTTCAATAGTAACCGTGTTTTCAAGGTAATCCTCTGGCGAGTCCATCAAGGTCGATACTGGTACTAGGTAGTCTCTATTCACACCTTCACCAAAGTCTGTTGCAGCCTGCGCAGTACCGACTAAGGTGCTGAAGAAAATTGCTGCGGCAATCATTTTTTTTGCTTTCATGTTTTGTCCTACTGTTATGTCTTGGTCGTTTATTAAAATCAATAACTCGGCCACTGTTATATTGAGTGGCCGACGTATCATCTATAATTTTTTTCCTCCGGGCATATCGATGAAGGTTAATCGATGTGGTAATGGGAAGATTTGTTTCGCTAGTACTTCTAAGCCTTCAAGGGTTACCTGTTCGTGTAATTGTCCAGACCGCTTGATATAGCTAGCATTTTTATAACGTTTGTCAGATAAAATAAGTCTTCTCAGCCAAGTGTTAGCATTGTTATTACGGCTTTTTTCTGCAAAATAGATATCTTCCACAATACGTTGTAAATCTTGTTCGGCAATAGCGGAAGACAGGTTGTTAAGCACTTCATTCGTCGCAGTAAGTAATTCATCAGCACGCTCTGGTGCGCAAGTGTAATGCACTTCGGTTTCTACTCTGTTCTGCTGAGGATCTAAGCGCATTTCAAATTTGATAGAATAAATGCCGCCGAGTTCTTGTCTGAGTTTTTTCTTAAGCATTTTTTTCGCAATAGGTGTCAGCGTTGATACTAAGAATGCATTTTCGGGGGTCCACTGCATCGGTAAATACCCGTACTGACTAATCTCGGCTTTTTGCTGGTCATGGCTTTGAATATACTCAACACGGTTAGCTGGAAGTTGCATGCTGCTGTTGTTATCCAAACTCGCTTTACGGCTAATATTCGCCAATGAGTGACTCATTTGCTGTTCTAAATCAGTTTGCGATAATTCCCCAATGATATAGAAGGTGGCTGGTTGCGATAAGATAGTTTTGGCTTGCTCTTCAATTTTTGCTTGGTTTAAGGCATCAACGTCAACTTGGTTAATGTCATCAAACGTTGATTCACCAAAACGTTGTTGATTGACAAATTGCGATTTTGGTTGAATTCGGTTTGCCTGTTCAACAACGTCATTTTTAACTGACTCCCAGGCACCTTTATCAATACCTGTACTCATTCGTAAATGATATAACTGCATTAAGGTTGCTAATTGATCGGGTGCTATAACAGCAGCTAAATCCAGCTCATTGGCTTTAAATTCCCATTGCCAATGTGGATTATCCACTTGCCATTGTTGCCACTCAGTTTCACTCCATTGCGCTAAACCACTCTGTTGCCACAACTGTATACTGGTTTGAGCAAGCCACGCTGGTATCGCGTTGTTTTGAAAACCTACTTGAGTTAACGCTTTGATATACAGTTTATTATCAGAGGTAGGTTTGTTAAGCCACAACAGTTGGTCACCATTGCTTAGCTGGTATTTTCTTAAGGTTAATGTTTGCTGTTGATATTGCCACTGCTCAGATTCAAGTGGAGACCAACTACCAGGTTTTGAGGTCACTTTTGGCAGATTAGGTGTCGTTACTTCTGAGACCGAGGCTGTATTGATGGCTTGGGCTGCTTTGGGTTTGACATCGGCTAGCAACACACTTTTTTCAAGAGTATTGATATTTGCTTGGATATCAGCCTGCAATTGACGAACTTCTGCAGTTGTTGGTAGTGTGATTTGTTGATCGCCACCAGCTTGGAAGTATAAAAAGTTGTCTTCAGTATCAAGTATTTCACGCATGCGTGCGTTAAGCTCTTCAAAGGTCATCTTATTCAACCATTGATGAGTGCGCTCGCTACGTGCAACTGGCGACTCTAACAAGCTGCCTTGTACAAACGCTTCAGTAATTTTATCTTCCCAAGCGGCAAAATCACGATGCTTTGCGGCTTTAATATTGCGGCTATTAATCTCTTTTGCTTTGTCTCGTATTTGGATAAATTCTTGCTTATCTAAACCATCTCGGTATAGCCGAGCCAATTCAGTTGCTACAACTTTGAGGCCTAATTCATGATTATGAGTGCGAGAGGCAATAGCAACAATCAGACGGTTATTTGTTGGCTCTTTGACAGTAAGGCTAAGGCTTTCAATATCATCAGAATCAACTAATGATTTATTTCGTCGTATTTGATTTCTCATCATTTTACGTAAGAAGTAATTTTGTAAATACGTGTACTGACCTTGCTCTGTTGTACGGTCAGGCATTGGCATACGCAATCCATAAACCACCATGGAAGTGCTACCTTTAGGATGCTGCACTTTATCTATATATAGCTTAGGCGATAAAGGCAAAGCCACATAGTCGCGTTTAGGCTGTGGTTTTGATGGTAAAAGGCCAAACGAATGCTGAATAGCGTGCTCAGTTTTTGCGACATCGAGATAACCAGAGATGATTAATTTCATATTACTAGCGACATAAAATGTGTTGTAGAAATCTCTTAGCTCACTGATATCGGCTTGTTTAATTGATTCATAAGTACCAATAGTAGGGCGATCAACATAACGGGAGTTATTTCTTACAACCGCTTTTTTTAGCTGGTTAACTTCATCAGCTAGCCCATTTCCCTGACGCCACTCTTCAACAATTACCCCTCGTTCTCGCTGCCAATCAGCTGCATCTAAGGTGGCGTAGCCTGCAAGTTGTGACATTAATGCAAGTGATCCTTGCATATCTAATGCATCATTTGGCCGAGTTCGGATCATGTATTGAGTTTCAGTTTGACGAGTCATTGCGTTAACTTGCAAACCTGTTTTCCACCCCAGTTTTTCGAGATAGTTGTGGATCCCTTCTGGGTGGTTCTGAGTTTTATGAAACACCATATGCTCAAGCATATGCGCAACACCTGCGCGTTGTTTCTCGTCTACGGAGCCTGCGTTAACAATCAAGCGTATATTAAAAGGATCAGTTTTTTTATCACTGTTGTAGATAACGTACTGTAGTCCATTGTCTAACTTGCCCGTAGTCAAAGCGGGATCCCATTGGTATTGGGCTGAACAAGTAACGCTTATGAAGACAACAATACAAGCGATAAGACGAGCACAGCTCGTCAGCATTTTTCTGTATTCATTCATTGAGTGCACATTAGGAGAAAGTTATGTTCGCATCACGAACTAGTTAAAAAAGATCCAGACATATCGTTGATAACATTTACATCGTGTTTATGCGTGATTGTTATCAATTAAATCTGGAATACAAAATATTAATTAGGCTATTTAATTTAATAACCGTAAGTTAGGTTTAGGGTGTTCAGCGTATTGGTAAACTAAATAGCTTACCAACACGCAGGTCTAGCTTTGTTGCAACTTATGCTGTGTCTTTAGTCATAGGTATAATTTATGCCCAGCCAGAAACTTCGGCCAACCTCAACCCCAGACTCACCTGGTAATACCGAATATGTTCTGCTGTCTAATAAGTTACTTATATCAAAGCTCAAGGCTAGGCCGTGCTTATTGAAATCAGGTAATCGGTAGCGTAATGATGCATTAAATAAAATGGCATCATCGTATTCAAACTCCCTATAAATAGTCGCTTCGAGGGGTAACAATTCACCTGAAGGGGTTGTCTCAATAATATCTTCAAATTCATGTACTTCTGAAGTTGCTGATACAGACGTGTAGCCTTGGGTGTATGTTGCGGTTAACGTCGTTTGTAAATCATCAGTCCACTTGGCGGTCCAGCCCATATTAACTATCCAAGGGCGTGCATAATTTGATGCAAGTCGGTCAAGGTCGTCTAGAGAAACAGCGGTATAAATTGTTTCTTCTGTGCCATCTTCATTAATGATAGTGGTTTCATAAGCAACAATATCTTCAGCTGGTGTATCGTCGATATTGTCATCATAGCTTTCCTGACTCGTATAAGTTTCAGACCAAGAAGTATTCGCCCAGAAACTATGATTGCGCCATTGGCCATTCCAAGACAGGGAAATACGCTTTTGCTCGCTCTCACCTTTGTTAACTTGATAAAGATAGGTATAGCCTCCTTCTCTAACAGAGTCACCCTGACCAATTTCATCCTTGTTTTGGCGCCAAACGCCACGCAAGGACAAGAAACCACCGAGCAATTCTTGTTTCCAGCCCAAGGTTAATTCATCAGAATAGGGGGTTTTTACGCCGTCGTATCGATACCGCGTTAAGTCTTGCTCGCTGTCATCAATCCAATCACCGACAACATTATTGTATGAGTCACGGTATTGGGTGATATAAGGTAACTGCTGCTCGCGAATTGCATAGGTTGTTAAATTCGCATCGTAATAGCGGCTAGCACCAAAAGTGATTAAGGTTTGGTTGTCGCCAAAAAGGTCATAACCACCGGAAATACGTGGCGCGATATTATGATTACCAAAGAAATCTTCAGTGTCATAACGCAAACCTAAATTTAGTTTTAGGTTGTCCCACTCGATCACATCTTGAATGTACATTGATGCTTTACGCACAGTGACATCAATATGTTCCTCTTGATAAATAACTCGCCGTTGAAAAAACTGTCCCGTTGTACCGACTGACTTTTCATAAAGCGCGAGGTGTTCAGGATTGGTTGGATCAAATGGCTCACCTAATATGGCTTCCAGCTCTTCAATAGAGGTGTTATTTGACTGTTCAATACAATCGTAATTGTTGCCATTACAGTCAACTTGGCTGTTTATTCTGGCGTTAGAATAGGTCACAGCTTGCTGCTCTCGATCACGCAATATTTGCTGACTTTCTAATTGTAGACCCATACTAAATTGATGGTCTAAGTCCCAAAAGTTGGCGTCAAAATCAAACTTGTTATTTAACGAATAGGTGATTTGTTGGGTATCGAGATCACCATAAGCACCTTCTTTAGATACGGTAGCCCAAGGATCAGCCCAATCTTTTCCTGGAACATTCGCCCAAGAGAAGTAATCTTGAGGTGCTGTGCGGCTATTTTCACTGTAACGACTGTTAGCAGTAATTTTCCAGTCGGCCCAACCAAGGTTTCGATAACCCACCGCGTTTAGTGCATAGCCACCCCCTTTGGTTGTGTACTCACTATTTAAGGTGTCAGTGAGAATATCGTGATTTTCAAAAGGGGCATAAAGCGCTGATACACTGAGGTGATCAAACCAATCTAGTTCAGAGTCGTACTTCAACATCACGTTCGAGTTTGTACTTTCGGTATCTTCTAATACGCCAAGGGACTCGATACTCTGTGTCGATGTGGTGTGATTAACATTTAGACCAATACCTCGGCCATCTTCCAGCTTCTTAGCGAGTTGAAGTTTGTATTGGTGTTTGTCATATACCGGCTTGTCAAAAGTAGATTCAGAAGGATCGGCATTGTCGCCATAGATATCATGGAACTCCACCCAATCAGAACTAGTGCCTCGGTACCCCAGTCTTACCGCGGGTAAATCCCAGGCATCTTTACTTTGAGATTCCACAACACCACCCACAAACTCGCCATATTCGACGGGAATATTAGAGTCATAGACGGTAATGCTTTCTACTAAGTCTTTGTTTAAGAAGAACTCGTTTGTATGACCCGCTACTGAGTTTTGGCTACTTGTGGCTAATGAAGAGCTACCAGGGTCGATACGGCTATTGACGTTCATTCCGTCTATAAAAAATCCATTTTGGTAGGCTTTACCACCAGAAATAGATACCTCACGCGAACGAATGTCCGTTAGACTCGATAAGCTATTGTCAGCTTCACTGGTTTGAATACCCGGAAGACCTTTTAATAGCTCAGTAATGTCACCATTGCCAATAGGGGCATTTTCAATGAAATCCTGAGATAGGAATATTCTACCTTGGGCTTCAAGTACTTCTGGGCCAAAGTAACGACCTGTGACTTCTATCACCTCAACAGGGGTTCCGTCATTGTTAAGGCAGCCTTTCATTAATTTAGCTTGCTCGTCGCTCAGTAACTTCGCTTCGGGAAAACGTAACTGCTGAGCACAGCTCTGCCATAATTCAGCAGTCTTTTTAGTGCTTGCAAGGATTGTTTGTTGTTGCTGTTCAAAAGAGTCAACCTCTTCCGCAAAAGCGGAAAAGGTTACCGTTAGGTTTAACGCCAGCATCATGCTGACGTATACAGGGTTAAGTGTTAACTTCATAGTGTTAACCGTTACTGCGCGTTATCAGGCAATAGTGGATTAACATCTTCGCTGTCAAGAATACCGTCACCGTCAGTATCATCATCAGCGGTCAAGCCAGAAGCGGTGATTTGTTCTTCAGTTGCTATACTGATGAAGAAATTAGGCTTGCCGTCTTGATCTGTATCGACGTTAGCAGCAACAGTTGCAGGGAAATCTTCTTGTAGGGCGATTTCTTCAGCTAATACAGAGGTAAGCTCTAATTGAGCAGCTTCTGCATTGGCATCTCGAGCAATGATCTCTTTTGCTAAATCGTAGTTACGCGCTCCAGCAAGTAGGGCGGCCGAATCCTCGTAAATATTAGCTTGAATGGTTGCGGTTTGTGTTTGCACCTTGGTATCAATGAAACTAATTAGCTTTGCAATATCAGCTTGTACGCTGGCTAAACTTGTCGCATATTCATCCGATGCTGCGTGATAACGCATTTGTGTTACCACAGAGTACGCATCGGTAGAGGTATTAAAATCATCAGGGCTAGCAAGTTGCTCAAGTATATCAATACCTAAGTCTAATCCTGCTTCTTCATCGCCATCTTCTGCAGCAACAAATGCCTCATATCCGGCTATATATTCGTTTACTAATGTTGTTGTTTGCTCAGCAGCACTCATTAACAAGCCGTTAAGTGCAGCGCTTTGGGAAAATTCGTAACGCCATTCAATGCGGTCTTCAAAATCACTGACTATGTCGATCAACGATAGTGCTTCAATGGTCGTGGCTGCTGCGACTTCTGACTCATCGACTTTACCAGCAATGCTCATCAACTTCTGTCGTGCATCTAACAGGTTAGAGGTTGTAAGGCCTTCTGCGTTGATCGGGTAGTTATCAGTTAATAGTTGATGGCAGGTTGGGAATAATGCTTTGGCATCATCTTGAGCATCCATCCGTTGGAGTAATTCGATCAATTTACCACAGCCCCAGTCGCCAACAATGTAGGCTGGAGACGTCAGCCTTTCATTAATCATTTCTTCACTGGTAAGAATGCCTTTGGCAACTTCAATAGCCTGTTTGGCTTCATCATACATACCATAATTAATAAGGTGTGTGGTTAATCCTGGGCTGGTAATTGTTTGCTCTGCAACGGCTCTGAACTGTGTTCGGTAAGCATCTGGTGATAGAGCAATTAAATAGTCTGTTGCGGTTTCAACACTGCCACCCTCAAGTATGATTGATAACCCATGATAATCGTCAATCTCTTCCTGAACCGTTGATTCATACCGATCTAAGAATTCGGAACCTGCTACAATCGCTAAAGCTGGGTTCGGTGTTATGTTAGGGTAAAACAGTTCTAGCGGACCGGCCGCGAGTTGTAATGCATAAGCGACACCGTTCTCTTTGGTATATTCCGCATACTCATTCGCTGGACGATTATATTCTTCATCGTAAGTTACCTCACCGTGTAGCGAAATTATCCGCGCGATGAGCTCCTTACTTTTAAGCTCTTCGCCTGCACGAACATAGTATTCAAGCGCCCAGCCGTAATAAAATGCTCGTCTATAATAATCAGGGCTTCCGGCATTGGTTTTTGAAGAAGGTAAATACTCATAACCGATATCTTCAATGTACTCGACAAAATGATCAACGGAAGCAACAAATTTAAGTCGATTCGCCTCTGTTTTATCCGCCAAGTATTGTGCTTGCAATGCCTCGACATAATTACGGTTGCTAGTCAGTAAATAGCCATAACTTGTCGTATATTCATCAGATTTTAGTGCTTCTTTAATCAGCTCAAGCGTTGCTAATACATTTTCGGCGCCTAGTTCATTGCCGCTGTCTTGATAATCGCCTAATAGAGAAAGGTAAAATCCACCATCTGAGGTATTGAAGCTACTAAAGCCTTTGTCTGCGACGTAGATATTGTAGACTTTTAATGCCTCATCACGAAGTGTGTCACCTTGGTCAAATAAACCATTGTCATTATAGTCAGATGCAATATCTTTTAATGCTCTGGCTTTGTTGTCTTGATTAATAATATCTTCATTGACAATACGGCTACTTTCGTCAGTAAAGCCTGCATTGGCATAACCGCGGGCTAACGCAAGGTAGGCTGGGTCAGCTAGATTGTCTTGTTCAAGGCTATCAATTAATGCCTGAGACTGCTTAAGATGTGATAATTCGGAAGCATAGTAATAATCTTGCTTTTGCTGATTAGTTTCGTAGCTAGGCTTAAGCTCAATAACGGCTGTGAGCATGTCAGAATGCCCATCGGTGACACCTACTGTAAAAGATTTGGCAAATGATAATGGGTCAGCGGTGTAAGTGAATGAGCCTGTTATTGCATCAAGTGTTAATGTTCCTGATTCTGGGGCGGTTTCAATGCTGTAGCTTAGAGCGTCATCGTCAGCATCCGTCGCCACAATTTGTCCTTCTGTCACACCATTTGCATTCACAGCGATGCTGCTACTTACAATTACGGGGATGTCATTCACATTGGTGACAGTGAATACCAGATTTGCTGAGGTGGCAACCGTTCCATCACTTGCTTGTACTATTGCGGTGTCTGTACCAAAAAAATCAACTGCTGGCGTATAACTGTAGCTTCCATCAGCACTCAATGAAAGTGACCCATTTTCAGGCGTCTGAGTAATAGAAAAGGTGATTTGATCGCTATTTTCATCAGTGGCGATTAAATTACCATCAAAACTAGTGTCTTCTTGCACAGTTACAGCCAGTGAAGCTGTGTCAAATACAGGTGCAGAGTTTGAGTCTGAAGAGCCTCCACCACATGCTGTTAGTAATGCGGAAACTACAGCAATAGCTAAAGGTGCGATCGGGAATGTATGCTTCGCCATCAGAAAGTCCTATTTATTATCAATTTATATTCGCGGGCATTTTGATACCGTGTTGTTACAAATGCAAATCATTCTCATCACGATCTGATACATGTTTTTAGTTTTACGATCATGATCGCAACTATTTGTAAATTTTAGTTTGACAATGTAAATTAATTGAAAGCGTTAAAAACAGATTTTTTTCTATTTAGTATAAATATTATGATATTGATTTATATCGATTATTTATTATTGGGGTAATCGCTTTAAGTTTTTATTTTGTATTTTCGGAAATCGTCTATTGTAAGTGTGTTGTTAATTCTTAGGCGGGCTGTTCATTTTGGTTAAGGGGGCAAATTTACCAACATTTACATTTCAATAACTCCAACTGGTTAGTAAAAGAGTTCAAATTGGCACCTCAGAATGAGGAAAGTTGGGGACAAAAGTAGAGGTTATAGCTGGATTAAGTTTACCTGTCATTCTGACTGTCGTGTAATAAGCGGTTGCTTTCTTTCTTGTACGCTTATTAATGGTATAATTCGTCTTTTTGTATGCTCCGTTGTTTATAATAAACCACCTTAGAAGAGGTGGATCAGGTTCCCCAAACGGACTGAAAAGTAAGAATAGGCCTGAAAGGCATTTTATTTAAGCTGGTTGTAATCGATAGTTTTTGGTTTAACCAATTGATTTGTAAAAGGTTGAGTTAGTTGTGACAAACAAGAAGTTAAACAGAGCACTCTCTATTGCCCCAATGCTTGATTGGACTGATAGACATTATCGCTATTTTGCTCGGTTGATGTCAGCGAATACCGTGCTGTATACCGAGATGGTCACCACAGGTGCAATTATTCATGGTCAAGGCGATTACTTGGCGTATAACGAAGAAGAGCATCCTGTCGCGCTTCAATTGGGCGGTTCAAATCCAAAAGACTTAGCTACGTGCGCCAAGTTAGCGTTTGAGCGCGGCTATGATGAGATTAACCTCAATGTGGGTTGTCCTTCTGATCGAGTCCAGAATGGCCGTTTTGGTGCCTGCTTAATGGGCGAGCCACAACTTGTGGCTGAGTGTGTTGATGCGATGAAGCAAGTTGCTGATATCCCTGTAACGGTTAAAACTCGAATCGGTATCGATGAGCAAGACAGTTATCAATTTCTCACTGATTTTGTTGATACGGTAAAAGCGGTTGGTTGCGATACCTTTATTGTGCATGCTCGAAAAGCGTGGTTGCAAGGATTAAGCCCAAAAGAGAACCGGGAAATACCTGAACTTAATTATGAGCGTGTATACCAGTTAAAGCGTGATTATGCCGATTTGAATATCAGTATTAACGGCGGTGTAAAAACCTTAGAAGATTCGTTAACGCACCTAGAGCAATTAGATGGTGTGATGATAGGCCGTGAGGCATATCAGAACCCTTATTTACTCGCTAAGGTTGACCAAGTTATCTATGGTGATGATAAACCCGTCATTACCCGTGAGCAGGTTATTGAACAAATGATGCCTTATATTGAGCAACATTTAGCGCAGGGCGGACGGTTAAATCATATCACTCGTCATATGATTGGTTTATTTCAAGGTTTACCAGGCTCAAGAGGATGGCGCAGACATTTAAGTGAGAATGCTCATAAAGCTGGTGCTGGTGTCTCGGTTATTTGGGACGCAGTGGCAAGAATGGAGCAAAGTCGCCCACCTGCTGATGTGACCTTTTATCCTAACAACAAGCTTTGATAGTTGTGAATGATTATCTTGCATTGGCATCTAGGTTATTAGTATCGCTTACATGATGCTGTTGTCGAGCTAAATTAACTTTTAAAAGCGTCTTTATAGGGCGCTTTTTTTGTGACTGTTATTTGGCTAATTAAGTTTTAGCTAATTTCACTATTTTTGTGGTTAAAAATACTAATAGTTTAAAAAATGCTCAACGCGCTTTTTAGTCGATTAGAAAGTTTTTTGATAAAAACTCTTATAAATCAGGTGTTAAAAAATATTTTAAAACTTGGCACGCAGCTTGTAATAACCATGGTGTACCCAACAAATGAAAAGGAAGACATCATGTTTAACTCAACTACAAATACAACTGGTTCATTATTATCGGCAAACACTAATGCAACTTCATCAGCAAAAAGTGTCATGAAAAAAGCAGCTTTGGTTGCACTGCTTGCAACAGCAAGTATGGGGGCACAAGCAAACGATTTGAACAGTGCCGATGTGATTCATGTGTTAGAAACTCGAATCAGTGAAACTGCAACAGAAATGCTGCAAACAGCGAAACAAGAAATTGTATTGTCACTGCATAGTCAAATCGCTGAGCAAGTGTTTGCTTTAAATAGCTCACTAGAATTAGCTGAGTCAGCACAGGAAGAAAATGCGGAATCAGTATTAGCCAGTAACGAGGACTAATTCATGGATTTAATGATGATATTTCATTTAGCAGATCCGTTGATTTCACTTCTTCTGCTTCCCGTAATCAGTTTTATTGTGTGTTCACTTTTGATTTGCGGGTTGCAGCGGTACCAATTTAGCCATGTAGATGCTATCTCAGCAGAATTTAACCAAGCTGGTTTAGTAGGAGAAAAAGAATGAACATGTCAGATGTAGAGAACTATTTGAAAGCTAAAAAACGATTAGTGTGCGGCGCATGCCTTTCGGTAGCAAAACAATTCGGTTGGTCTGTCATGTGGACGCGTGTATTAACGTTTATCGCTATTTTTTTAAGTCCAACTGTTGGCCTAATAGGTTACTTTATCGCTGCCATTATCGTAAGTCAGCAACAGTCTCGCTATTAATGTAAGGGACAGTGATGGTCATCACCGCCCCTAGCTGAGATTATTTGCATCGTCAGTTGATTACCAAGCTGGTTTTAGATGAGCCGACTTAATGACCACATAGATTAGCGAGATAAAAATGCTTGGAAGCAGGCTTTCGCTTCATCACTTTTTAACCTTTCACTAAATAACTCAAGCTCAGTAAGCATTTGCTGTTTCACTTCTGCTTGATTGTATCGTAGTAACTTTTTAGATGCTTGCATGGCCAATGGTGGCTTAGCCGCTAACTTTTTAGCTTGGCTTAACACAAAGTTATCTAAATCCGACTGTTCAACCACACGATTGATGATATTGAGCTCATATGCTGTCTCTGCGGTAAAACTTTCGCCTAATAAGAGCAATTCTGCCGCTTTTTGCTGGCCAACAATCAAAGGTAAAAGTAAACTCGAGGCCGCTTCTGGGACTAACGCTAAATTCACAAACGGTAACTGAAATTTAGCACTGTTATCAGCGTAAACGAGATCACAATGTAACAGCATGGTTGTGCCAATCCCGACAGCTGCTCCAGATACAGCAGCAACAATTGGTTTTTTGAGCGTGAGTAAGCAATGTAAGAATTGTACCGTAGGATGACTGTCGTTTAGCTCGCCGCTGGCAAGGAAATCGGCAATATCATTACCTGATGTGAAACATTTGTCTTCACCACGCAACATAAAGGCACGAATGTCATTGTCGCTCTCACCTTGGATCAGGTATTCTGTAAGCTGTTGGTACATTTTAAGATTAAAGGCATTACGTTTTTCTGGACGATTAAAACTGATAATACGTACGCCTTGATCATCCTTAACCTGAATCTGGCTCATTCGTTGTTTTCCTTATGGACGCGAGTAGGGTGTAAATGGAGTTTAAGACATTGAAAGCAATATTCAAACAACTGTTTAGTTTTTTAGTTTTAACCACGTTTTCTTTTTCGGCTTTTGCTGGAATAATGTTAAGTGATGGTCATGTAAGAGCCATGCCTGCAAGTGTGCCAAATACCGCAGCATACATGACATTAATGAACCATACTGACAAAGCAATCACATTAGTCGCTGTGAATACACCAGTGGCAAAAGAAGCTCAGCTTCATACGTTAATTGAAGAAAATGGCATGGTAAAAATGCGTCAGGTAGAAGGGTTCGAGATCCCGTCTCATGGCACCTTGTCATTACAGGCCTCTGGTGATCATATCATGCTGTTATCACTTACAGAGCCTTTGAAAGTAGGGGATACAGTCCCGTTAGAATTGGTTTTTAAAAATGGCGAACTACTACAAGTTGAACTGACGGTTGAGAAAAAGGCGAGTAATGAATCCCAAGAAAGCCATCATCACCATCATCATTAAGGAGTTGTATTGATGCAAGTAACAAGGAATAAAGTCATTGGCGTAGTCGGGTTTATCTTTTTAATCGGATACGTTATCTCGGTTTGGTGGAGTATCGAGCCTGATATTCTTGAGCCAGAAGTACTGCAAAATGAGCGCGGTGAAGATGTTGTTGGTTATGCGACCACATCGTCATTAATTTCAACCATGGAAACCTTATTGGACAAACCAGGTGGCTGGTTATCCAATGATATTATGCCACCTTCTGTGATGATGGATAATATGCCAGCATTCGAGTTTGGCGCATTAGAGCAATCACGTGATTTGGCCTTAATTATGCGTAAGGAGTTCAGTCGTTCGCAATCACAATCAACGGCAGATGCAGACTTACTTGCCGCTCATTCAAAACTGAATATTGAGCATACTAGCTGGTTAGTGCCGAGTGCTGAAAGTGAATATCGTGAAGCCATAAAACTATTGAAACTTTATCGCGCTAAAATCAGTGATACTGAAAACAGTAATGCCCAGTTTTATGCCCGTGCAGATAATTTAAACGAGTGGCTTAAAGAAGTGCAAAAGCGTTTAGGCAGTATGTCACAACGTTTATCTGCCAGTGTTGGTCAAGATAGATTGAATACCGATTTAGCTGGTGATACCGCAGCAAGACAATCAACGTCATCAATGGCGAGCTTAGAAATAAAAACAAGCTGGTGGAAAATTGATGATGTGTTGTATGAAAGCCGTGGTTCTGCTTGGGCGTTATTAAACTTTATGAAAGCCATCGAAGTTGATTTTGCCGATGTGCTGGAAAAGAAAAATGCTGAGGTGAGCTTACGTCAGATAATTCGTGAACTCGAAGCAACTCAGCAAACCGTATGGAGTCCAATGGTTTTAAACGGTGATGGATTTGGATTGGTGGCTAACCACTCGTTAGTGATGGCCAACTATATATCGCGTGCTAATGCCGCGGTGATTGATTTAACTAACTTACTCTCTCAGGGATAATGATGAAAAAGACACTTCTTGCCACTGCCTTATTAGGTATGTTGAGCGTTTCTTCTGCTCATGCAGCTACTGTTGTTGGTTTTAAAGTTGGTGGTGATTACTGGGATGCTGATACCAGTGGTTCATTCAACAGCGATGATGGTGTAGCACAAACGTATAACTACGAGTCTAAGTCTCAAGGTAGTTTATGGGTTGCCTTTGAGCATCCAATTCCTTTAGTGCCGAATGTCAAAATTCGTGAAAACCGCCTAGAAGGTAAAGGAAGCCAAATCGATTCAAACTTCATGTTTAATGGTCACCAGTTTGATTCTGATACGACAGTTTTCAATGACTTAAGTAACACTGATTTTGTGCTTTATTACGAAATCTTAGATAACGATTTAGTTGCTTTAGACTTAGGTGCTGCTTACAAACAAATGCACGGCTCTTTACGTGTTCAAGATCCTGGTCATCCAGAAGAAGTTGATGTCGATAGCGGCATCGTTATGGTTTATGCCAGCGCTGAAGTCGGTGTACCAGGACTCGGTTTATATGCATTTGCTGACGTGATGTTAGGTGTTGATGAAACGAGTGTATACGACTACAACGCAGGTCTTGGTTGGAAGTTTGATGGTGTTGCACTTGATACAGCTGTTCGTGTGGGTTACCGCGAATTTAACTTTGACGTTGATGACTTCTCTAGCACAACTCAAAACATGTCATTTAAAGGTGCTTTTGCCGGTGTTGAATTGGCATTCTAATCAGCCTTCAATGTAGGTTGAAACAAGCAAAAAAAAACCGCCGATTGGCGGTTTTTTTATGCTTAGCATTTAATCATCACAACATAGATTATTGTGCGATTAAGCCATTATTGATAGCAATGATGTCATCTTCACTCAAGGTACCAGCTGCTTGTTTAAGCGCTAAGATTGAATTGATGTAACCGTATCGCGCATCAGATAACTGACGTTTTGAATCATATAAATCACGTGTACGGTTGAGTACGTCAACAATAGTACGTGTACCTACTTCAAAACCAGCTTGAGTTGCTTTTAATGCACTTTCAGAAGAAATCACTGATTGCTCGTAAGCACGGATTGAACTGATTGATGCACCAACGTTGTTAAAGTTATTGCGCACATCTTTTACAACACCACGATGAACTTGCTCTAGCTTCTCACTAGCTTCAACGTATTGGTACTGCGCTTGTTTAACTTGTGAAGATACTTTAAAGCCTTCAAAAATCGGTACACTTAATGTCACTGCAATGTTGGCATTATCGTAATCGGCACCAGGGCTTTGCTCAAAACCTTTAGTGTAACCCGCACCTAAATTAAGCGATGGCATATGGCCTGCTTTATATAGCTCGATAGTTTTGCTCGCGATATCACGGCCAATACGTTGAGTCATCAAATCAATACTATTGGTTTCAGCCATGGTTAACCACTCTGAAGAGGTGGTTGGGCTTGGTGCACCAGCAGAGAATCGGTTGGTATCAAGGGTATTAATCGATTTATGATCAATACCTGTGATTTCACGTAATGCTTCATAGCTGTTTGCTAATGTGTTTTCTGCAAGAATTTCAGTTGCTGAAGCTAAATCGTATTGAGCTTGCGCTTCATGCACATCAGTAATTGCGGTAAGGCCTACAGCAAAACGTTGTTTAGTTTGCTCAAGCTGACGCTCAATCGCGCGTTTTTCTGCGCCTTGGAATTCATAGTTATCTTTTGCGGTTAATACATCAAAATAAGCAGTCGTTACACGAATAATTAATGATTGTAATGCCGATGCGTAAGCTGAATCAGCTTGAGATGCAGCCATTTCAGCAAGGTCTAAGCCAACCCATGCACTGTGATCGTAAATGACTTGGTTAAGGCTTAAACCACCAGTAAAACCTTCAGGCTTTTCGGTAGGTGAACCTTCTGAATCATTCCATGCTTTAGAGTAACCTACGTTAGCACTGATGGTAGGTAATAAAGGAGCACGGTTTTCTTCAATCGTTTCGTATAATGCATCACGTTGAGATTGTGCTTGCAATACAATTGTATCGCTTGTTAGCGCTTGCTGATAAATTTGGAGCAAATCATCGGCATTAGCTGCAGGTGCAGCAACCGCTAATGTTAGCGCTGCGTATAAAGAACGTATTTTAAATTTCATTTGCTGCCCTTTTAGACATGGCCTCCTAACCTGGAGGAAATATTAACTTTGTTGTGCACAGATTGACTATGTGAGCAAGATCGCTTTGTGTGTTTGTGATCCACTTAAAACTTTGTGCAATCCCGCTATGTATCTAGTGTATATGATAAAAAGACTATCATCTTTAAGCTAAATATCAACTTTCAAGTTGTAACAGACTTTTTTCACCTTACATGGTTAAATACAATACTCAGCTATTGGTATTTTTTATGGTGAATTTTATCTATTTCCTGCTGCTTATAGTATAGGAAACTACCATCGCAATACCAATAATGACTTTAGCAAATATCAAAAATCAACATTGGCTAATATACTCGATAAAATATTTCAAAGGGCTTACAAACTGTAAGAAAAAATATGAAAGATACTGAGATAATAGAACAGTTTAACGCATCTACTGATGTTGAAATAATTTCAACAAAGACCTTATATAAAGGTTTCTTTCAACTGGATGAGTATCGATTTAAGCATAAGTTATTTGCTGGTGGTTGGAGTGAAGAGGTCACCCGAGAGGTTTTTGAGCGTGGGCATGCCGTTGTCGTGTTACCGTATGATCCTGTTAGACGACAAGTCGTATTAATTGAACAAATACGCCTTCCTGCATTAGCAACAACTAATTCTGTTTGGCTTCTTGAACTCGTGGCAGGTATGATTGCTGCCGGTGAAGTACCAAGTGAAGTGGCTGAGCGTGAGTTATTAGAAGAAACCGGTTTAACAGCTTCCGAAGTCAATCTTGTAAACAGTTACTTAGCGACTCCGGGTGGTTCATCTGAGCGTTTTCATTTTTATTGGGCTAAAGTTGATGCTTCTAAAGCTAAAGGCATTCATGGTTTAGACTATGAACATGAAGACATCAAAGTACATGTTGTTGATGTTGATGCCGCTATGGAAATGGTTAACTCAGGTCGAATTGATAATGCGTCTACTGTGATTGGTTTGCAGTGGTTAGCACTTAATATAGATAAAATTTAACTGCCTAAGGTCCTGCAAAACAGATTTACCTTAACTATTGCGAAATAGCTATTGATATTGAAAGAGAGAACCCAGTGAGCCAAGTGAATGAAAAAGAGAAGTATCAGCCTAATGTCAGTGCGTTTTTGGCACTGTGCGGGCGCAACTATGCCTTAATTCTAAAGTGGCTTCCTGAAGATGCCGCTTTAAATACTCCTTGGATTATTGCTGGGCAGTTTGGACAACTCCACGTCACATTACTTGAAAACACTAAGTATACTCAATTAATTGAAATTTCACGCCATTTGCCCAACAGTGATTTCCTTACCACACCTAAAGCTTGTGTGCGAGTCTATCATGATGCTCAATTAGCAGAAGTGTTAACTAGTCAACAGATTTATCGACTGAAAGCAGTGTATGATTATCCAAATGTACATATGCATCAAACGGATGAGAAGTATCAAGTTAATGCATTTCTGGAGGAGTTATTGAAGATTGGGTGTCGTCCTAAAGATATCAGTCTATCAGTACTCTAATACATTGAATTAATTTATGTTGGGATTAATTAGTGCTTAAACAGCCAGTGTCTTATTCAATTGCAGAAACGGATGTCGTGCGACTTATTCAAGTTACTGACCCGCACTTATTTGCAGATCCTGAAGCAAAGTTGTTAGGGGTGAGTACGGCTGCCAGTTTCCAAGCAGTACTAGACACATATTTGGCCTCCCAATATTCTGCTGATTTAGTATTAGCCACTGGCGATATTAGCCAAGATTACTCTCCACAGTCTTACCAACACTTTTCTAGAGACATCGCTGCACTCAATATCCCTTGCCATTATTTACCCGGCAATCATGATGACCCACGCTTAATGAGCTTGCATATGCAAGGGCCGCATTTATTTGGCCAGCAACGAGTGTTGGCTGGAAACTGGCAAATATTAATGTTGGACTCTACTGTGCGTGGCAAGCCTGGTGGTTATCTTGCTGAACAAGAATTTGAACTCATTGATGCAGCTATAAAAGCAGAGCCTAATAAGCATGTATTACTTGTGATGCATCATAATCCCATTTTGGTTAAGTGCAGCTGGCTTGATCAACACTGTATGGCGAACGGTGAGCAGTTTTTGGAAAGAATGGCCAAGTATCCCCAAGTTAAAGGCTTACTATGGGGACACGTACACCAGTCTATTGATACAGAGTATCAAGGTGATTTTGGTCCAATGCAATTAATGGCCACCCCCTCAACCTGTATACAATTTAAACCGAAATCCTCTTACTTCGCTTTAGATGGCCTTCAACCTGGCTATCGTTTGCTGGAGCTTGCTAGCAATGGTAGCATTCAGACTCAAGTACATCGGGTAGCGGGCGAAAAATTCTCACCAGACAATGATGCTAGCGGTTATTAAACGTTAACGATTCATGTTGTAACCTGATGTATAAGCGAATGCTACTGCATTTTCAGGTTAATCACAGCGAGAGGAAATATGCTTCTCTATATACATGGATTTAATAGTTCTCCTCAGTCTGACAAAGCAATCGAAACAGCACACTATATACAGCGCTGTTTTCCAGATTTATCATTTATTCAACCTCAACTTCCTTCATCGCCAAAAGCCGCGATGGCCTTGTTATGTGGTATTGTTGAACAAGCAATAAACGAAGGAGAGTCTTTGTGTTTTATAGGGTCCTCATTGGGCGGCTATTTTGCAAGTTATTTAGCTGAAAAATATGGTGGTAAAGCAGTGCTGATTAATCCTGCTGTCACACCATTTGAGTTATTCGATGAGTTTCTTGGACCGCAATATAACCCTTATACTGATGAGCACTATCAAGTGCTGCCTGAGCATAAAAATGATGTGGCTGAATTCAATACCGAAGTCATTAAACATCCCGACCGTTTTCTAGTATTTTTGCAAACTGGCGATGAAGTGTTAGATTATCGTCAAGCATTAACGAAATATCACTGTTGCGAGCTTCATTTAGAGCCAGGCGGTGACCACAGTTTTATTGGCTATAAAAATCAGCTAGATAAGATTTGTGACTTTTTAAAAATTTCTTAAACAGTTTTTATATTAGCCCCATATGTTGGGCTGATAATTGACCAAATGTGTGGACTATGACCAATCAATACACTTCTGATGCAATCGAGGTTCTTAATGGACTCGACCCAGTAAAACGCCGTCCAGGTATGTACACTGATACCACCCGACCAAACCATTTAGGCCAAGAGGTCATTGATAACAGTGTCGACGAGGCTTTAGCGGGTCATGCTTCTAAAATTGATGTGATTTTGCATACTGACAACTCATTAGAGGTGACCGATGATGGTCGTGGTATGCCTGTCGATATTCACCCAGAAGAAGGGATCCCAGGTGTCGAGTTGATTCTAACGAAGCTTCATGCCGGTGGTAAGTTTTCTAATAAAAACTATCAATTTTCGGGTGGTTTGCATGGTGTTGGTATTTCTGTTGTCAACGCCTTATCAACCCGAGTTGAAATCAGTGTTAGACGTGATGCTCAAGTTTATGAAATGGCATTTGAGAACGGAGAAAAAGTTGAAGACCTCACTGTCACAGGCACTTGTGGTCGCCGTAATACGGGTACCCGTGTTCATTTCTGGCCAGATGCTAGCTATTTTGACTCTGGCAATTTCTCTATTACCAAACTCTTATATCAATTACGTGCAAAGGCAGTACTTTGCCCAGGCTTAAGAATTAAATTCACTAACAAGCAAAATGGTGAAGTGAATGAATGGTTTTATGAGAGTGGATTAACCGATTATTTGAAAGAAGCGGTTAAAGATTCGGTTCTTTTACCACAAGAGCCATTTATTGGCAGCTTCACAGGCAAAATTGAAGCTGCTGAATGGGCCATTACTTGGTTACCAGAAGGCGGGGATAGCATTTATGAAAGCTATGTTAACCTTATTCCTACACCTTTAGGTGGTACCCATGTAAATGGCTTTAGACAAGGTTTATTAGAATCAATGCGTGAATTCTGTGAATTCAGGAACCTTGTCCCACGCGGGCTTAAATTATCTCCTGAAGACATTTGGGATAAAGCGTCTTTTATTTTATCGATAAAGATGCAAGACCCACAATTTTCAGGGCAAACAAAAGAGAAACTATCGAGCCGTCAAAGCTCGGCATTTGTTTCTGGGATTGTTCGTGATGCGTTTGCATTATGGTTGAACTCGAATACTGAGCAAGCTGAGTTACTCGCTGAGTTGTGTATTAGCAATGCCCAGCGCCGCTTAAAAGCAGCCAAAAAAGTCGCTCGTAAAAAAGTCACTTCAGGCCCAGCGTTGCCGGGTAAGTTGACCGACTGTAGTGGCCAAGACCCAATGCGTGGTGAGTTATTCCTAGTGGAGGGTGATTCGGCAGGCGGTAGTGCAAAACAGGCTCGAGACAGAGAGTTTCAAGCTATCATGCCGCTACGAGGTAAGATTTTAAATACCTGGGAAGTAGATGCTTCGCAAGTATTAGCGTCACAAGAAGTACATGATATATCAGTTGCAATTGGCTGTGATCCTGACAGTGAGGATATTTCTGAGTTACGTTACGGTAAGATTTGTATTCTTGCGGATGCGGATTCTGATGGACTTCACATTGCGACTTTGTTGTGTGCGTTATTTATGAAGCATTACCGAGTTCTTGTTGAGAAAGGTCATGTTTATATTGCGATGCCGCCATTATTCCGTATCGATTTAGGCAAAGAAGTCTTTTATGCCTTAGATGAAGACGAAAAAAACGGTATATTAGACAGAATTGTTGCAGAAAAGAAAAAAGGCAAAGTCCAAGTGACTCGCTTTAAAGGTCTGGGTGAAATGAATCCGTTGCAATTAAGAGAAACAACAATGGATCCGAATACTCGCCGTCTTGTGCAACTCACAATTGATGATAATGAAGACACCATGGCATTAATGGATATGTTACTTGCTAAGAAACGTTCGCCAGACCGTAAAGTTTGGTTAGAGTCGAAGGGTGACTTAGCAGAGCTATAAGCCAACAAGGATTATGTTAGCTAATTGATGCGGCGCTAAAATAGGGCAAAAGAATAAATATAATGTCGAAAATAATAATTAAAATGGATACAAAGTTGGTGTCAAATGCGCTGAAAATGATATCAGTGTTCGCATTGGCTCAATTTGCTGCAGCAAAAGCTTTTGCTGCCGATCCTATGATGATTACTGTTACCAAGGGATTTGGACTCACTTTATATGCTTCTGATTTAGGCGACGCTAAACAGATGGCAATTGGTAGCCAAGGCACGTTATTTGTTGGCTCTAAAAAGAGTGGCACTATCTATGCCTTGGTCGATTCAGATAATGACGGTCAGGTGAATAAACGATATTTAATCGGTAAAGGGTTAGAGTATCCTGAAGCCATTGCTTTTCACCAGGGCGATTTGTATGTTGCCGATGAAGATCGCATCCTTCGATACCCAGATATTGAGAATCGACTGCGCCGACCTGGACGCCCTAAGGAAGTGTACTCGGGTCTACCGAGTGTAGAGCGTAAACATGCTCGTGGCATGAAATTTGGTCCTGACGGTCGCCTTTACATTTCAATCGGCTCTCCGTGTAACGTCTGTGAAGCGCCAGCTCCTTTTGGCAGTATGCTTGCCATCGACCTTGATTCTGGCGATACAGAACAAGTTGCTTCTGGCTTACGTCGAGTTATCGGTTTTGATTGGGCACCGAGTACCAAACAATTATGGTTTGCTGATCAAGGCCGAAATTGGATGGGCGACAATATGCCGGCCGATGAGATTAACCGCATCGATGTTAAAGGTAGCCACTTTGGCTTTCCTTATGTACATGGAACCGATGTCGCTGAACCTGCCTTTAAAAAGCCTGATAACTTAAACGTAACAACGCCAGAGTTTGAACTCCCAGCACATGTTAAGCCAACCAGCTTACTTTTTTATTCAGGCAAGTTATTTCCTGAGCGTTACCATAACCAACTTTTTGTTGCCGAAAATGGCTCTTGGAATCGCTCAAGTAAGATTGGCTATCAGGTTGTGATGCTAACTCTTGATGACGACCAAGTTATTAAGCGTGAAAGAGTGGTAAGCTTTTTAGACGGAGAATTTCCCGTCGCTAGACCTTATGACCTGATTAATGCACCTGATGGTGCAATGTTCATCTCTGATGACTTAAAGGGCAATATTTATCGCTTATTTTATAAAGCGACAGAACAATCACAGGATACGAAATAATGAGTGATGCGATTGAATTAAGCCTCGATGGTGTAGAGCAAATGCCTCTGCGCCGCTTTACTGAAGAGGCTTATTTAAACTATTCAATGTACGTGATCATGGATCGCGCTTTGCCGCATATTGGCGATGGTTTAAAACCGGTTCAACGTCGTATTATCTATGCCATGAGCGAGTTAGGATTATCCGCTCAATCTAAACATAAGAAATCAGCCCGTACAGTCGGCGATGTGTTAGGTAAATATCACCCACATGGTGATAGTGCATGTTATGAAGCAATGGTGTTAATGGCACAACCATTCTCCTATCGCTACCCGTTAGTTGACGGTCAAGGAAACTGGGGTGCACCGGACGATCCTAAATCATTTGCTGCAATGCGTTATACCGAAGCAAAACTGTCAAAGTTTTCGGAAGTACTATTATCAGAGTTAGGTCAAGGTACGGTTGATTGGGGTGTTAACTTTGATGGCACAATGAAAGAGCCTAAGTCATTACCCGCTCGTTTACCTCATATCTTATTAAACGGTATCACGGGTATTGCAGTAGGTATGGCAACCGATATTCCGCCACATAATGCCAGAGAGTTAGTTTCGGCTTGTGTGGAGTTACTGGAAAATCCTAAGGCTGATTTAGCGCGCTTAATGGAGTTTGTTCCGGGACCTGATTACCCAACCTATGCAGAAATCATCACACCAAGTAAAGATATTGCCAAAATCTATGAAACCGGTCGTGGCTCTATCAAAATGCGCGCTGTATACGATAATGATAACGGTGAAATCGTTATCAGTGCACTACCTCATCAAGCTGGCAGTGGTAAGATTCTAGAACAAATCGCGAATCAAATGCAGGCTAAAAAGCTGCCTATGGTTGCGGATTTACGAGATGAATCAGATCATGAAAACCCGGTAAGGTTAGTGATTGTTCCTCGCTCAAATCGAGTTGATTGTGATCAGTTGATGGCGCATTTATTTGCTACTACCGATCTTGAGAAAAGCTTCCGAGTTAACTTGAATGTACTGGGTCTTGATGGCCGTCCAAAAGTGAAAGGCTTAAAAGAGCTATTAACTGAGTGGTTAACCTATCGTATTTCGACAGTCACTCGTCGCTTGCAATTCAGGCTCGATAAAGTACTCGCTCGACTACATATTCTTGATGCATTAATGATTGCGTTTTTGAATATCGATGAAGTCATCGAGATTATTCGTTTTCATGATGAACCCAAAGCGGAGTTAATGTCTCGCTTTGCGTTATCAGAAAAGCAAGCTGAAGCCATTTTAGATTTAAAACTTCGCCATCTAGCTAAGCTTGAAGAATTTAAAATTAAAGCTGAACAAGAAGAGTTGGCTGCTGAGCGTGACAAACTAGAGTTAATTTTAGGATCTGAGCGACGTTTAAAAACATTAGTTAAAAAAGAACTGATTCAAGACGGTGAAACGTTTGGTGATGATAGACGTTCACCTATCATTGAGCGTATAGAATCTAAAGCATTAACAGAGCAAGAATTGACGCCTGCTGAGTCTGTGACTGTTGTGTTATCTGAAAAAGGCTGGGTGCGTTGCGCTAAAGGTCACGATGTCGACGGTGAAGCACTCAATTACAAATCAGGTGATGCATTCTTATGCAGTGCGAGCGGTAAGAGTAACCAACCGAGTGTATTCATTGATTCGACTGGGCGGGCTTTTGCTACAGATACTCATACTTTACCTTCTGCGAGAAGTCAGGGTGAGCCAATTACCACTCGATTTAATTTATCGCCAGGTGCAGTTATGCGTCATGTACTACTTGGTACTGACTCGCAATGTTATTTATTAGCTAGTGATGCCGGTTATGGCTTTATTGGTTCGTATGCAGACATGGTAAGCCGAAATAAAGCCGGTAAAGCTTTGTTAAGTCTCCCAGCAAATGCGCAATCGTTAATGCCTAAACTTGTTAATAAAGGCGTAACACAGTCTATTATTGCAATTACCAATGAAGGCAGAATGCTGATATTTGATGTGGATGCTTTACCGCAATTATCGAAAGGTAAAGGTAATAAAATTATAGGTATTCCGACGGATCGTTCGAAGAGCCGTGAAGAGTTACTCATCCATTTAGATATTATCTCTGAAGATGCCTCAGTGACCTTGTGGGCTGGTAAACGTAAGTTGACCTTGAAACCATCTGATCTTGAGCATTACCGCGGTGAAAGAGGCCGTCGAGGCGCTAAATTACCTAGAGGTCTTCAACGCGTTGATAGTGTGCAAATCGAATTAGGTAACCAAGCAACTGAAACAGAAGTTGAAACGACTGAGTAAGACTATAAGCTCAATGATAGAGAATCATTGAGCGACTTTCTCGAGATAAAAAAATGCAGCCCTTAGGCTGCATTTTTTATGAATTTGATTGATATGAAATCTGCTGGAATAAGGTAGGGTTAGACCTTATGCAACTTCGTAGAAGTTTGGTTCAACATCCACTTGAGCTTTAATGATGTTAGTTGCCATACGTGAACATTTACCACATTGATCAGCCACACCTAAGCGCTTTTTAACGGCAGCTAAAGAGCTGTCGCCATGCTTGCTGACTGCTTCTCTAATTTGGGTATCAGTAATGCCGTGACAAAGACAAACGTACATAAAGCCTCTTCATTTATTCTGACTGCGTATCTTTTGCTTTATTGCAAAAGATTTTGTGCTTAATTAACTATAACGCAATTGTAAATGAAAACAGTTCTCATTGCTAATAACTTTTTTGACTAAATGAGTTTGAGGAGTAAAAGTAATGGTTATTACAAACTGTTAAATAGCTCACAAACTCAGTGAAAACACGAGTTGTGAAATAATTTAGGGTGCCGCCTGCAAACTGTAGTAAACCGTTAAACAACTCAAAGTGGCAACTTACAAAAAGTAGATTTAGCACTTTAGGTGAATATTCGGTCTCATTATGTGGTCACAAGCAAGGCTTTTAAGCTGAAAGTCTCAGCTTTAACTAATAACCTTTTATAAAGTCGACTTGATGTTTTAGCGGGTACTGTTGTCGCCACAAACGATAGTTATCAGCGAAGACCTCGACCACTTGCTCAGGGAAACTTGGTGCAGCGATATGCGGGGTGATTATGGCATTAGGACATTGCCAAATGGGGTGCTCACTGCTTAATGGTTCTTGATTAAAGACATCAAGTACCGCATGTTGTTTGGGTTGTTGTTTGAGCTGTTTTGCAAGAGCATCAAGGTCAAGCACATTACCCCTTCCTAAGTTAAAGAGCACAGATTCTGAAGGTAGCAGGGCTAGCATGTCGGCATTTAATAAATTCTCTGTATCGAGCGTGCTAGGTAAGATGCTCGCTATAGCTTGTGCCTTGGGTAAATAAGTTGCAAGCTGCTCGATAGTATCAATATGATCAAAATAGGGTTTACTGACGGCACTTTTACTTAGGCCTGTTACTGTCATTCCAAAATGTTTGGCTGTTTGTGCAATATGCTGCGCAATGGAGCCAGTGCCTAATAACAGTAAATGTTGACCCTGTAAGGTTCGGAAATTACCTGGAGCCCATTGTTGTTGTTGCTGTTGTTGTTTATATTTTGCATGTTCACGCTGATGAGCTAATAGGTAGCCAAATAAATACTCGCTCATTAGCGGTCCGAAAATACCTTTAATGTTCGTGAGAGCATAATCGTGGCGTTGCCTTGAGCCAGTAAGCTTATCAACGCCAGCAAAAGTCGATTGCATCCACTTGAGTTCAGAGCCTAAATTGAGCAGTGGGGCTGCCAGTTGAGGCTCAGCAAACCAGATATCGGCTTCACAAATACTGCTTGGATCATCTCCTAGAATGGTTAACTCAGGTAATTGGCAATGCGACAGCAGTTGACGGTATTTATCATTGTCTTGAGTTAGCAGTAGAAGTTTGTGTGCCATATGGTTTCCCAGTACGTTTTTATTGACATAAATTGAGGTTGTTTAATGAATCAAATCATAGCATTTCTAGCTAAAATTGGTGCAATGCTTCACCCTTGGATGAGTGAAATTGCCACTGCACTTGTGGCGTGCGCGATTGTTATATTTGCGACCGACATCAACCGTATATTACGAAAATCGTTAGCCGGCAGTGGCTTTTTTGTTCGCACGAGTGCATTTGTTATGATCAATGCTTTTGGCTACGGTTTGGCTATTGTTAGTATTAGTCCTTGGCTCGCAGGCCAACTCCGTAGCATGCCTTCGCAATGGATGCTGTTACTGGTCATAGGTATCTTTTTCGCCATTGGTGCTTGGGCGCAACGAAATAGGCAAGTGTGAGCCTTAACTCTAAATACTAATCCCTAAACCCTAAATAAGCACTCATAACCCATGCGCTAACTTATCCAAACCAATGTTGATGATCTTCATTAGCATTTTGACTCAAAAGTGCATCTGCGGCTTTATCGGGAAAGTTGCTGAAAATGCCATCAACGCCTAAGGCTTTTAAGGCCTGGATGTCTTCAGGGACATCAACCGTGTATACATATATTTTAGCCCCTCGTTGATGTGCATCTTTCACCATTTCATGAGTAACAAAATGAATATCCACATGAATGGAGTAGGCGCCTAACTGTGTAACGGATTCCGCATAATTGAGCGGGACACCAGAGAGAATTGGGGCGACTCTTGCCTCTGGAAGATGTTGTTTAACTTGCGCTAAGTACGGTTGATTGAACGATGAAATGAGTAATTGCGCTTGAGTAAAGTTTAACTGGCTAATAAGTGCAGGGTACATTTCAATTACTGGCATAGCGGTGTGATAGCCTTTAAGCTCGATATTGACGATACATCGACCATTTATCAGGCTCATCACTTGCCAAAATGTCGGAATTGAATGTTGCTTTATCTTGGCTTTATTGATGGCATCTTTGCGACTTAGATGAACTAAACCTTTGCCGGAAGTTTTGTTTTCAAGGCGTCTATCATGAAAAACATAAAGCTCACCTTCAACGTTATATACGTCTAATTCAATGGCTTGCACATTTAGTTGTAATGCTTTTTCCATTGCTGCTAAGGTGTTTTCTACTTCATAACCGCTAGCGCCGCGGTGGGCAAAAATTAGCATTGAGTTAACCTTTAATTATCTGATTAATATCACGAGGTTGGCCATTATTGATATGGATTTCCATCTGTGGATACGCCAACTCTACTTGGTTTTCTTTTAGCTTCTTACAAATGCGTTTATGCAGACTGTGTCGAAGAGGCCAGCGATCATTCATGTCCTTAGCATAAGATCTGACTTCATAATCTTGGGTGTGTTGGCCGAATCCCGCAAACCAGACTTCAGGCTCAGGGAAGCTAAGGGACAATTCAGACTCACGTACCGCTTGATGTAATAACGCTTCAACTTTTGATGGATCGGCGTCTCGCTGTACTGACACATTGACGATTACACGGGTTATAGGATCTGAAAGTGACCAATTGACTAATTGCTCTGTGATAAATGCCTTATTGGGCACAATAATTTCTTTTCTATCCCAGTCAACAATTGTGGTAGCACGTATTTCAATTTTACTGACGGTACCGGTTAAGTCACGAATCGTAACGGTATCGCCAATTCGGATTGGCTTTTCAAATAAAATAATTAAGCCAGAAATAAAGTTGGCAAAAATCTCTTGTAATCCGAAGCCTAAACCAACCGATAATGCCGCGACAAGCCATTGTAGTTTTGACCATTCAACACCTATGGTAGAAAAACCAACCAGAAGGCCAATAAATACCACAAGGTAGCTGCTGACAGTGGTGATTGCAAAGCCAGTGCCTGGTGTTAACTCTAAACGCTGCAGAATCGTTAGCTCTAATAAGCCAGGCAGGTTTTTGGCTATCATGGCCGAAAAACCAACAATAATGAACGAGAAGAATATTGACTTCAGTGTAATGGGGACTTGTTGTTCAATACCATTGACTACGGAATGAGTATTCCACAGGGTTATCCCATCTAAGAATGAAAATAATGCAGTATGAGTTTGTGAAATTAAGCCTAATAGGCTGCCAAAAAATGCCAAAATTAATAATGAACGAACCAAGCCTAAGGATTGGCTTGCAATGGTTTCTAAGTCAACAATTGGCTCTTCGTAATTTTCATTAGCGTCTGCTGCATGATTGAGTTCACCACGTTCTCGCTGGGCGAGACGCTCAGCACGGCGAGCTTTAGCACGGTCAAAAGCAATTAATCGACGCTCAATTAACATCCAGCGTTTGATTAATTGATAAAGCAGTAAAAATCCAAGCCCTAACAGCAATGACAACTGCACTTGCAGTAACACTTGGAACGCACTGAAGTAATAACCAACGGTAGCTAGCACCACACATCCGCAAGGCACGATAATTAAGAATGCCCACATGAGCTTATTTAGCAGCTTCATGTTTTTACCGTCATTTGCGCTTTCACGATAGTCAGTGATAAATGCGTACAAGTCTCGGTAGAGCACCAATAACGTAATGGTAAAGAGTAAAAAGGCGCCGCGACCAATGCTATTGCGGATTAACGAAGTATCTATGGCCTCAGTAAAGCCCATAATGCCGATAAGTGGCCAGCTGATAAGAATAAAGCGTAAGACTTTTTCTTGCATACGCCTGACAAGGGGTTGTGGTCGTCTAAAGTGACTGATCATAATCCCGTTATCTAATGACAATAGGGCGAAGAAACGATAGACCCAGTAACTACAACCGATAGACAGTACACCAACACCAATGGCGTGGACAAAGTTTAACTCTGAAGAGAATAAAATAAGGCCTGCAAGCAATAAAGGCAGCGGCTTTAATAATGAATAAACTAAAGATAAAACTAATGTTTTAGCGGTATAGATAAACTTATCTTGAGTTACATTACCGACATATTGTCCATAGCGTTCCATTGTTTGGTTAAACTTTGGGGTTAGTAAATCTTGAGCCATTAGACATAAGATCAAGATGATGACCCACCACGCCCAGTAAATATTTTGCGATTGCCAAGCCTGTTTTAACTTTTCTCTTTGTTGTGCTTGTGTCATCCACACCGTGGCATTTTTTAAATCAATCAGCCATAAACCACTAATACCTGCCGCATTAGGTACCCAAAATAAATGTTCATTTAGGGTGTTTTTAAGCTCTAAATATATTTGGTTGAGCTGCTCATAACTATTTCGCAGTTTAGCTTGTTCATTTAGGTAAACATCATAATTTTGTACCAGTTCTTCTATTAAACTTTGCTGTGATTCCAATAGCTTAATTTGGGTGTTATTTAAAAAATCTTGATTACTGAGCTGCTGTTTGTTTAAGGCTTTTTGCTGCTCAGCTTGATAACGCTTTAGTCTAGAGTCGGCGACTTCGGCCAGCAAGGCATCTTGACTCGGAGGTTTTGGGAGTGATTGCAACATCTGCAAAAAGCGGTCACCAAAGGCGGAATTCGTTTCAACCCACGTAATTTGCTCTTCGACATTGGCGAGCTGTAATGCATGGGCTTGGTATTGTCTTTCGGTTTTTTCTTGCAAGCTAATAACGGCGCTTATGCTATCTGTGATACGGATAAGCTCCTGAGCATATTGTTGGTTTTTATTACTGATTTCTTGCGAAACAACATCGGCAAGCTGCTGTTCATCGATGATGTTATTCGCAATGGTATTTGCTGCTTGTTGTTGGCGATGACGACTATTTTGTTTATTGAGCGCTTCAATCAGTTTTTCTTGCTGAGAATGCTCAATGCGCAGTAATTGCAGCTGCAATTGCGCGATTTGCTTTTGTTTAGGGCTGCTTGCATGCTCGGCTGATAAAGTTGCTATGTGTTGTTCTAATAATTGACCTTGCAACACATGTAATTGACCTAATGGGGTATCAACTGGTGCTAATTGAGTGCGCTTGAACTGATTAAGCGCATCTTTAGCCTGACGAATTAAGCTAGGTAATTGTTGCTGTCTTTTACTTAAGCTGAGTAATTGTTTACTGAGTTCATTTTCGGATTGTTTTTGCTCAGACAAATGATAATAAGCCATCGATGCTTGCTGGCTGATGTCAATTTTACTATCAACGAATACTTCGGGCGCTGGTTGATTGATTTGAGCAGTTAATTGCTCAAGAGTTGTCTCACTATTTTGTTCAAGTTCAAGATAGCTTTGTTCTTCATCATTCAGTTTTTCGATGCTGGCTTTAACATTATCGATTTGAGTTGGAATGTCGATGACTTGATTAGAATTATTACCTTGGGAAAAGCCCAAGCGTTTATCAAGCTGCAACGGAGAATTTGCAGAAGCAAAGAAAGTACAAAAGCAAAGTAGAAAAACCGCAATACGAAACATAGAAAAGAGATTGCTTGTGAGAGACTAATACAATGGTAACAAAAACCTGAGTTTACGCTTTATTTTTTTTGTTATTTTGCAGAGTTTCGAAGATTGCTGTGAGCAAGATAATCATTCCGCCAATTACTGTATTCATATTCACTTGTTCATTGAGCAATATGATGGCTAACAAGGTACCATAAAAGGGCTGTAGGCATGAGACTAGCCCAGCAGTTTTAGCACTTAGACTTCGCAGTGATGATGCAAATAATGCGTGTGGTGCAGCAGTAAAAAACACCCCTAGGACGACAATAGATAACCAAATATCTGCACTAATTGATGTGATATCGGTTTCTAACCATGGTGCAAGTACAATGACGGCAATCAAGGTTTGATAAAACATGGCTTGGGGGCCGCTATAGCGAGAGAAATATTGTTTATGGCAAATATTACGAGCTGTAAACAAGGCTGCAGAGATAATCCCTAAAGCAATACCGAAGGTAACATCGTTTTCTAAATTGGGCTCTGGTATCAGCATGATTACGCCAGTTAAAACAGCGATGCCAGAGAGAACATCAACCTTACGTAATCTACTTTGACTAAAAATTGGCTCGACAAGGACTGTCATTACCGGATAGGTGAAAAAAGCAATCATCCCGATTGAGACGGAAGCTAGCTGCATTGAGGCAAAATAAGTGACCCAGTGTAGGCTAACTAATACGCCAAGCCCTAAGGCAATAAAATAATCCTGAACATGTGAAAGCAACAAACGTTGTTGGTTAACTTTTACAATCGCAGCCAATACAAAAAAAGCGATGGCGCAGCGAAGCACGGTAATATCGAGGGCACTTAAAGGAATGATTTTAGAAAATAACGCCGTGCCACCAAAAAGTAACACGGCTATATGTAACTGCATGAGTCCGCTTTGAGTTGAATGAGCGGTCATTGATGTTCCACTCATTTCGGGGCCTTTTACAGTCACTACGTGCTGATTCGCTTACTTGAGGTGTGCGAAAGCTTGTCCCATACGGGTTGTTTCGGTTGGCTCAACACCTTCAGCAAAGGTATCAATGGCATCTTGACCAAACAACATGACCACAGTTGAACCTAATTTGAAGCGACCCATTTCAGCACCTTTTTCAAGTGTTAATGATTCAGGTCCTTCAGTTGGGTAATCCCATGTAAATACTTGCTTGCCGCATGGTGGGGTAACAGTACCTGCCCAAATGGTTTCAATACTGGCCACAATTGTTGCGCCAACTAGCACCATTGCTAATGGACCTACTTCAGTTTCAAAAATAGCGACGACACGTTCGTTGCGAGCAAACAGCCCAGGTACATTTTGCGCTGTTAATGGGTTTACTGAAAACAACTCACCAGGAATGTAAGTCATTTTAGATAAAGTGCCAGTCATTGGCATATGGATTCGGTGGTAATCCTTTGGTGCAAGGTAAATCGTCGCAAAGTCACCACCAGTAAAACGTTCAGCATCTTTTTGCTGACCACCTAATAGGGCAAGTGTGGTGTAATCATGGTTTTTAGCTTGGACAATTTTTCCAGCTTCAATTGGACCACATTGACTTACGGCACCGTCTACAGGATGCGCGATGATTTTGTCATCTGCAACGATTGGGCGTAAACCAGGTTTTAATGCGCGAGTGAAAAAAGCATTGAAAGTTTTGTATGCTTCAGGCTCACTTTCTGCAGCTTCTGACATATCAATCTTATATTGTTTGATAAACCATTTGATACCAGCGGTGGTAATTGCTCCCGCTTCAGCGGCTGCAAGTTTACCCACTAAACGTGACAGTAAATGTTTAGGTAAGATATATTGCAAAGCAATTTTAACAGAATCCAATTGAATACCCTTATTAGTTAGTTTTATCTTGAGTGTAAATAGTCATTTTCAGCAATACTGAATTAAAGATCGTCCGCTCTAAAGTGTCTGGCGTGACGTTGCTCGTCAAGGCTAGCAATGATTCGGTGATAGTTATTAAATCTATCTTCGGTTATTTTCCCATCTGCTAAGGCGGCTTGCAAGGCGCAGCCGGGATCATTACCGTGTTTACAGTCGCGAAACTTGCAAGTACCGATAAAATCTCTGAATTCAACAAAGCACCAGCCAACACGTGGAGCAGGCAAATGCCACAATGCAAATTCACGTACACCGGGTGAGTCGATTAAGTCTCCACCACTTTCGAAATGTAATAATTTTGCGGTAGTAGTAGTGTGTTGACCAAGGCCGGAATTATCTGAAACATCACCTACTTGTAGATCAGCATCTGGCATCAAGGCATTAATAAGGGATGATTTCCCTACGCCTGATTGACCTGCAAACACACTGATTTTATCAGACAGAAGGGATTTAATTTGCTCGACCCCTTCACCTGTATGACTGCTCACCATGTAGACTGGATAACCAATTTGCCGATATCGCTCAAGAGCCAGTTCGACTTCTTCTCGGTTATCATCATTTAATAAATCCATTTTATTAAGAATGATGACAGGTGGAATTTCAGTGTCTTCTGCGGCAACTAAATAGCGGTCGATAATTTGAGTCGTAAAACTCGGCAATATTGAAGAAACAATCAGTATTTGATCAATGTTGGCCGCGATGATTTTTACGCCGTCATATAAATCCGGGCGAGTTAATGAAGATGTGCGCGGATGAACCGCTTCTACAATGCCACCAATACCACGATCGGTTTCTGTCGCAAGACGCACCAGTACCTTGTCACCTGTCACTAGACTGGTGATGTTTCGGCGAAGGTTACAACGGGCGACGATGCCATCTTCAGTTTCAATATCTGCATGTTGACCAAAACGGGAAATTACGATTCCCTGCTGTTCTGGCCCAAGTAGACTATCCTGTAAATCATTAGCCGTATCAGGTTTGTCTTTACGCTTAAGGCGTTTACTTTGATTGTCGCGCATTCGGCGCTTTTGACTTTGGCTTAGCGGTTTCTTTTTACTCACAGGCGAATCTTCATTAATTAGGTGTTTTTTTGTCGTATAAAAAAACAGTATGATACACCCTCTTTAATAAAAAAGCCTGAATTTAGGGCTTTTGACAGAATAAGGCAGATATTATGGCTGTAAACTCGAGTAATCTGATTTGGGTTGATTTAGAAATGACGGGTTTAGAGCCCAGTGTCGATCGAATTATTGAAATTGCGACGATAGTGACAGATCAAGAATTGAATATAATTGCCCAAGGCCCAGTGATGGCAGTTCATCAATCTGATGACGTGCTTAATGGCATGGATGATTGGAATCAAAAGCATCATGGTGAATCCGGATTGATTGAACGTGTTATAAGCAGTCAATATTCTGAAGAAGATGTAATTAAAGCCACGATTGAGTTTTTAGAGCAATATGTTCCGAAAGGCGCGTCGCCTATGTGTGGTAACAGCATTGGTCAAGATCGCCGTTTCTTGAATAAATACATGCCTGAATTAGAGGATTTCTTCCATTATCGCAATATCGATGTGAGCACAATTAAAGAGCTGACTAATCGTTGGAAGCCTGAAGTAATGAAAGGCTTTAGTAAGAAGAATACCCATCAAGCATTGGAAGATATCAAGGAATCCATTGCTGAATTGCAGTTTTATCGCCAAGAAGTATTTAAAATTTAAGCAAACGAACTTTTTTTTTAAATTAGGGGTTGCAGTGTAGTGAATATTACATATAATGCGGCCTCAACTTTTTACAGCAAGATTCATTACTGAATGAAGTTGAAGATTGAAAATTGCAGCACCAAGATGCGACATTAGCTCA